>NZ_CP083558.1 GCF_025144465.1 Leisingera sp. S132 | reverse complement strand
GCCTGCCGCCGTCCGGCGGTCCTTTGCTGCTTGGCCGCGGTCCGCGGGGCCTTGCGGGTGAGCCGTTGCCTCGATGAGGTTAATTCTACAAAGAGGAATGTAATTTTACATATTGAAATTAGAGATTGGAGCGGTTAGCAAAACAGAAGCAAGAGTTTCTGAGAGCAACGTGCGGGGGCAAATGGAGAACCTGGTCAATCTGGCAATGGATGACGGCATTGCTGTTGTGACGGTGGAGAACCCGCCGGTGAATGCTCTTTCGCACGCGGTGCGCGCGGGCTTGCAGGACTGCTTGCGCAAGGCACTGAACAGCGCGCAGACCCGGGCGGTGGTTATCTGCTGCGCGGGCCGCAGCTTCTTTGCCGGGGCGGACATCCGGGAATTCGGCGCCCCGCCCCAGGCGCCGGTTCTACCGGACCTCATAAATGAAATCGAAGCGGCGCCTGTGCCGGTCGTGGCCGCGATGCACGGGAACGCGCTTGGCGGCGGGCTGGAGGTTGCCCTGGGCGCGCACTACCGGGTTGCGGTGAAGGGAACCCGCTTTGGCCTTCCGGAGGTAACGCTGGGGCTGCTGCCCGGCGCAGGCGGCACGCAGCGCCTGCCGCGGCTGATCCCGGCGGCGGATGCGGCCCGGATGATCACCGGCGGCAAGCCGGTTGATGCCGGTGCGGCGCTCTCGATGGGATTAATCGACAGGATCGCGGACAGCACCGATGCCTGCGCCGAAGGTGTTGTCTTTGCACGGGACCTGATCGCGGGGGGCAAGGGGCCGCGCCCGTCCGCCAGCCTGCCGTGCAATCGGCTGAAGCCCGCGGATCTGGCGGCCTTGAGGGCCGGAACAGCCAAGGCTGCACGCGGGGCCGTTGCGCCGATGGCCTGCCTGGATGCGCTGGAGGCGGCAATGTCCTTGCCCTTTGCCGAAGGGCTGAAAACAGAGCGCGCGCTGTTTCAGGACCTGATGGCTTCCGGTCAGAGCAAGGCCCTGATCCATGCCTTCTTTGCCGAGCGGCAGGCGGGAAAGCTGCCGGATGCCGAACGGGCCGCGCCGCGTGAAATCAGCCGTATGGGTGTTGCCGGCGGCGGCACAATGGGAGCGGGGATAGCCGTCAGCGCATTGCTTAGCGGCCTGGACGTGACCCTGCTTGAACGCGACGAGGCGGCGGCGGCACGGGCCGCGGCCAGCGTCGCGAAGATGCTGGAGAGTGCTGTGACACGCGGCAAGCTGTCCGCGCCGCAGCGCGATGCCCTGCTTGCCGGAGCTTTCCGCTGCACCACTGCGTACGAAGACTTCGCGCAGGCGGATCTGGTGATCGAAGCGGTGTTTGAAAGCATGGACGTCAAGAAGGACGTGTTTTCCCGGCTTGATGAGGTTTGCAAGCCCGGGGCCATTCTGGCGTCGAACACCTCGTACCTGGATCTGAACCGGATTGCGGCGATGACCAGCCGCCCGCAGGATGTGATCGGGTTGCATTTCTTCTCGCCGGCCCATGTGATGCGGCTGCTGGAAGTTGTGGTGGGGGCTGAAACTGCCCCGGACGCTGTGGCGACGGGTTTTGCGCTGGCCAAGCGGCTGAAGAAAGTGGCGGTGCGCGCAGGCGTCTGCGACGGGTTCATCGGCAACCGGATCCTGTCGCATTACAGCAAGGCGGTCTACGGCATGGTGCTGGCAGGGGCGAGCCCCTATGCGGTGGACGAAGCGCTGACCGGCTTTGGCCTGGCGATGGGGCCGTTTGCAGTCGGCGATCTGGCGGGGCTGGACATCGGCTGGGCCAACCGCAAGCGCCTGGCGCCGGCGCGTGACCCGGGGGAGACCTACCCGGAATTTGCCGACCGGCTGTGCGAGTTGGGCCGGTTCGGGCGCAAGACCGGGCGCGGGTTCTATATCTACGAGGACGGTGCCGGCAGCCCCCGTCCCGACCCCGAGGTGGAAGAGATCATCGCGGCGGAACGGGCTGCCAAGGGCATCACGCCCCGCAGCATCGGCGAAGATGAGATCATCCGCCGCTACATGGCAGCTATGGTGAACGAGGCGGCGCGCGTGGTCGGGGACGGTATCGCGCTGCGGCCGCTTGATGTGGATGTGACCCTGCTGAACGGCTACGGGTTTCCGCGCTGGCGCGGCGGGCCGATGCATTATGCCGATGCTATCGGGCTGGACAGCATCCTGCAGGATATCTGCCGTTTCCACGAGGAAGATCCCCTGCTCTGGCAGCCTGCGCCGCTGCTGGAACGCCTGGCCGCCGAAGGCCGGAGTTTTGCCAGCCTCAACACCTGAAGGAGTTTGCAATGAAACAGGCGGTCATCGTCTCCACCGCGCGCACCGGTCTGGCCAAATCCTACCGCGGCGCCTTCAATGAAACCCATGGGGCAACCATGGCAGGCCATGCCATCAGCCACGCGGTGCAGCGGGCCGGCATCGCGCCGGACCTGATCGAGGACGCGCTGGTCGGCTGCGGCTATCCAGAAGGCTGGACCGGGTCCAACATTGCCCGCCAGTCGGTGATCCGCGCAGGGCTGCCGGTGTCCGTTTCCGCGGCCACGGTGAACCGCTTCTGCTCTTCCGGGCTGCAGGCGGTTGCGATGGCGGCGCATGCGATCGTGATGGAGGGCGCGCCGGCCGCGATCGGGGCAGGGGTGGAAAGCATCAGCCAGATGCCGCCCGCACGCCCGCCGCAGGCGCGGGAGGCCTGGATCCTGGAGAACAAGCCGGAGCTGTATCTGCCGATGATCCAGACGGCGGATATTGTCGCCGAACGCTATGGCATCAGCCGCGAGGCGCAGGATGAGCTGGCGCTCAGCAGCCAGCAGCGCACGGCAGCGGCGCAGGCTGCGGGGCGTCTGGACGACGAGATCGTGCCCATCACCGTGACCCAGGCCTTCAAGGACAAGGAAACCGGCGGGATCACCCGCAAGGAGGTGAGTTTTGTCATGGACGACTGCAACCGGCCGAACACCACGCTGGAGGGGCTGGCCGGGCTGGCCCCGGTGCAGGGGGAGGGGCATTTCGTCACCGCCGGCAATGCCTCGCAGCTGAGCGACGGGGCGGCGGCGCTGGTGCTGATGGACAGCGCGGCGGCCGAACGGGAAGGCGCCGAGCCTCTGGGCGCGTTCAAGGGCTTTGCGGTGGCAGGCTGCGAGCCGGATGAAATGGGCATCGGCCCGGTCTATGCGGTGCCGCGCCTGTTGCAGCGGCACGGGCTGACGGTCAGCGACATTGATCTGTGGGAGCTGAACGAGGCCTTCGCCTCGCAGGCGCTGTACTGCCGCGACCGGCTGGGGATCGACCCGGAGATCTGCAACGTCAACGGCGGTTCGATCTCGATCGGCCACCCGTTCGGCATGACCGGCGCGCGGATGACCGGGCACTTGCTGCTGGAAGGGCGGCGGCGCGGCGCCAGGCTGGGCGTTGTCACCATGTGCATCGGCGGCGGCATGGGTGCGGCCGGCCTGTTTGAAATCTTCTGAGGGGCCTGTGCGATGGATCTGAATTACACCAGGGAAGAACAGGCGTTCCGGACGGAGGTCCGCCAGTGGCTGAAGGAAACCCTGCCGCATGAGCTGCGCGAAAAGGTGCGGCTGGGCAAGCGGCTGGCCAAGGCGGACGTGGAACTGTGGCACAGCCTGCTGAATGCGCGCGGCTGGCTGGCGCCGAACTGGCCGCGGGCCTATGGCGGCTGCGAGTGGAACGCGGTGCAGCGCCATATCTTTGAAGAAGAGGCTTGTCTGGCCCATGCCCCGCGCAGCCTGCCCTTTGGCCTGTCGATGCTGGCGCCGGTGCTGCTGGCGTTTGGATCTGAAGAGCAGCGCCAGCGCTTTCTGCCGCGCATCCTGAACGGGCAGGACTGGTGGTGTCAGGGCTATTCCGAGCCGGGCGCCGGGTCCGATCTGGCGGCGGTCAAGACCCGCGCGGTGCGCGACGGCGGTCATTATGTGGTCAACGGCCAGAAAACCTGGACCACGCTGGGCCAGCACGCGAACTGGATTTTCTGCCTGGTGCGGACGGATCCGGATGCCAAGAAACAGGAAGGCATCTCCTTTCTGCTGATCGACATGAATACGCCCGGAGTCACGGTCCGCCCCATCGTGCTGATTGATGGCGAGCCGGAGGTGAACGAGGTGTTCTTTGACAACGTCCGGGTGCCTGCGGAGAACCTGGTGGGCGAAGAGAACAAGGGCTGGACCTACGCCAAGTATCTGCTGACCCATGAGCGGACCAACATCGCAGGCGTGGGGTTTTCCACGGCGCTTTTGACCACCCTGAAACATGTTGCGGCCCGGGTGACGTCCGGCGGGCGGCCGCTGGCGGAGAACCCGCATTTTGCGGCCCGCATGGCGCAGGCGGAGATCGACCTGATGGCGATGGCGACCACCAATCTGCGGGTTGTCTCGGCAGCGGCCAAAGGGCAGGCGCCCGGCGCCGAAAGCTCGATGCTGAAGGTCAAGGGCACGGTGATCCGGCAGGAGCTGACGTCACTGCTGCGCCGGGCGATGGGGCCGGACGCGCTGCCGTTCCAGCCAGACTTTCTGGATGGCGGCAGCAATGCCGAAGCGCTTGGCCCGGACCACGCGGCGGCGGCGGCGCCCTCATATTTCAACATGCGCAAGCTGTCGATCTTTGGCGGTTCGAACGAGGTGCAGCGCACCATCATCACCAAGGCCATTCTGGGGCTGTAACGGGGGCAGGCGACATGGATTTCAATCTGACCGAAGAACGGATGATGCTGCGCGATACGCTGCGGCGGTTTCTGGCGGACAAATACGCGCATGAGAACCGGCGGGCGCTGATTGCGGCGGGTAAACCCTATGATACCGGGATCTATGCCGGGCTGGCCGAACTGGGCGTGCTGGGCGCCATGTTCCGCGAGGATCAGGGCGGTTTCGGCGGCGAAGGCTTTGATCTGATGGTTGTGTTCGAAGAGCTGGGCCGCGCCGGGGTGATCGAACCGGTGCTGCCGGCAGTGCTGGCGGGCGGGCTGATAGCCGCCTCCGGCAATGGCCGCCAGCGCGGACTGGCGGATGAGATCATTGCCGGAACCCATCTGTCGGCGCTGGCCCAGGGCGAAGCCGGATCGCGTTATGACCTGAACCACGTGGAAACCACGGCGGCAGCCGAAGGCGATGCCATCGTTCTGAACGGCATCAAGACCCATGTGCTGTACGGCGCCGAGGCGCAGACCCTTGTGGTGTCGGCACGGGAGGCCGGCGCGGCAGCGGATGCGGCAGGCATTTCGTTGTTTCTGGTGCCGGTGAACTCGCCGGGCGTGACCGTCAGCGGCCACCGCAATATGGACGGCATACCGTCAGCAACGGTTGCGCTGGACGGGGTGAGGCTGGCAGAGACGGCGCGGCTGGGCGCGGCCGGCGGCGGGCTGGAGGCGCTGGAAGCCACCGTTGCCCGCGGCCTGGCAGCCCTTTGCGCCGAGGCGCTGGGGGCGATGGAGGCCGCCAAGGATCTGACCATCAGCTATCTGAAGGAGCGCAAGCAGTTCGGTCTGCCGATCGGCAAGTTTCAGGCGCTGCAGCACCGGATGGCGGATATGCTGATCGAGGTGGAGCAGGCGCGTTCCGCCGTGATCAACCTGGCGGGCAATCTGGATCAGCCGCGTGGGTTGCGCGAAATCCATGCCAGCGCTGCCAAGAACCTGATTGGACGGGCCGGGGCGCTGGTGGCCGAGGAATGCATCCAGATGCATGGCGGCATCGGCATGACCGATGAATACGCGCTGTCCCATTTTGCCCGCCGGCTGACGATGATCGACCATCTGTTCGGCGACACGGACTACCATCTGGAGCGCTTCATCGCGCTGAAGGCAGGGTGAGCTATGCCGCTGGTCCGTCCCGGCAGGCCCCTGATCCCGCTGTTTGAGGCGATGGGATACGGCATCGAACTCGACCCGGAGGCGGTTGAGGCGCATTGCGTGCTGGAGATCACCAGCCTGCACCTGAACCGCCAGGGCGGCTTGCATGGCGGGGTTGCGGCGACGCTGCTGGACACGGCCAGCGGGATCACCGCCAGCCTGTCCTGTGATCCGCAGGGCATCACTCCCTTTGCCACCCTGTCGCTGAACGTCAGTTACATGGCGGTGGCCCGGTCTGGCCGCGTGCGGGCGTCCGGGCAGATCACCGGCGGCGGCAGCGCAACCAAATTTGTCTCTTGCGGCCTGCGGGACGGGACGGGGCGGCTGATTGCGGCCTCCACCGGCGTTTTCAAGCGGGTGCGCGGAACAGCAGCAGAGGATGCGGCATGAGCGCGCTTTACCGGCACGAGGTCCGCGGCGGGACCCTGGTTATCTGGAACTGCAACACAGGCATGCGCAATGCGCTGTCGTATGAATACTACCACGGCTTGCAGGACGGTCTGGCGCGGGCGGCGCGGGACCCTGCGATTGCGGCGGTGATCCTGGCGGGGGAGGGCGGGTTCTTCTGCTCCGGCGGCAATCTGAACATGCTGAAGGAACGCCGGGAGTTGCCCTTTGAGGAGCGGCAGGTGCAGATCGGCAAGCTGAACGCCTTGATCCGTGCGGTCCGGGACTGCCCCAAGCCCGTGATTGCAGCGGTCGAAGGCGGCGCGGCCGGGGCTGGGCTGTCCCTGGCAATGGCGGCGGACATGATCGTCGCGGAAGAGGGGGCAAAGTTCACCCTGGCCTACGTCAAGGCGGGACTGGTGCCGGATGGCGGCGCCACCTACACGCTGACGCAGGCGCTGCCGCGGGCGACCGTGGCACGGATGGCGATGCTGGCAGAACCGCTCAGCGCGGAGCGGATGCACCAGCTGGGGGCGGTGACGGAGCTCTCACCCAAGGGCCGCACCCTGGCACAGGCCGAAGCGCTGGCCGATGCGGTGGCCCGCGGCCCCGAACAGGCAATTGCCGGCATCAAGGCGCTGCTCAACCAGGCCGAGACCGCCAGTTTCGAAGACCAGATGACCCATGAACGCGATGCCATGGCGCAGGCCCTTGGCGGTGACGAAGCCCAGGCGGGCATCGGCGCCTTTCTCAGCAAGACCTCCCCAGTATTCCGGTAAGGAGACCGACATGATGCACACTTCTGCGCTTCCGGCGATTTTCGACACGGCCGTGACCCGGACCTATGGCACCCGGCTGCCGGTTGTGGCGGGCGGCCTGCAATGGCTGGCCAATGCCGAATATGTCTCGGCTGCGGCGCGGGCGGGGATTGTCTCGTTCATCACCGCCGCCAGTTTTCCCGAAATGGACGATCTGCGCGCCGAGATCCGCCGCTGCCGCGAGATGTGCGAGGGCAAGGCTTTCGGGGTCAATGTCTCGATGATCCCCAAGCTGGTGCCGGGCGAAAAGACCGAAGAGGTGTTCCGTCTGATCGCGGACGAAGGCGTGCAGTTTGCCGAAACCTCCGGCCGCAGCCCCGAGGCGTTCATGCCCATTCTCAAGGATGCGGGGATCACCGTGCTGCATAAGGTGCCCAGCCTGCGCTACGCGGTGAAGGCGGAGCAGGTGGGGGTTGATATGGTGTCGATTGTCGGCGCCGAATGCGGCGGCCATCCCGGCATGGACATGATTGGCAGCATGGTCAACGCAGGCCTGGCCGGGGACCGGCTGACCATCCCCTGGCTCATCGGCGGCGGCATCGGGCACGGCAAGCAGATCATGGCCGCGCTGGTCATGGGTGCGGCGGGCGTGGTGATGGGCACCCGGTTCCTGGTTGCCAGCGAGCTGACCGCGCATCCGGACTACAAGCAGGCGATGGTGAATGCCAGCGAGCTGGACACGCAGCTGACGATGCACTCGGTGCGCAACACCGTGCGCAGCCTGCGCAACCAGACCACCGAAACGGTTGCCAGGCTGGAGCGCGACAATCCGGAGATCGGCATTCAGGAGCTGCTGAAGCATGTGTCCGGCAAGATCGGGCGCCAGGCCTATGCCACGGGCGATGTCTCCCGCGGGCTGCTGTCGGCGGGCCATGCGCTCGGGTTCGTCGACAAGGTGGAGCCCTTTGCCGAAATCACCGCCCGGCTTGAGGCCGAGGCGCTGGCGGCATTCAGGCGGCTGGGCCTGGCGGCGTAACGCCGCAAGGGAGGAGGAAAGACATGCATAACCGCGTACACGGGCTGCTGCAGGCAGCCGCCGAAGCCCGCCCCGACGCCTTGGCGCTGATGGACCAGGATGGCCGCCGGCTGACCTGGAGCGGCATGTCCCAAGCGGCGTCCGCCGCGGCGGAGCAGCTGAGGGCCGCAGGCGTGCGGCCCGGCGACCGGGTGGTTCTGGTGTTTGAAAACTGCACCGAGGTGATTGCATTCTTCTATGGCGCAAGCCTGCTGGATGCATCCGCGGTTGCCATCAATGCGCGGCTCACCACGGCGGAACTGGACCGGATCCTTGCCCATTCCGATCCCAGTGCCGTCATGTTCACGGCGGCCGCATCCGCGGCGGCCCGTGCCCACGCGGATCACTACGGTGCCCGGGACGTGCAGGGCGCCTTCGGCGCGGCGGCCCTGATGCCGCGCGCTGGCGCCACGCCGGAACCTGTGTCGGAGGACGGGCGCGAACAGGTCTCCCTTCTGCTTTATACCTCGGGCACAACCGGCACCCCCAAGGCCGCGATGCTGACCCATGCCAATCTGCTTGCAGGGGCGGCGGCCTCAGCCGAGGTGCGGGGCATTCAAACTTCGGATGTGACCTATCTGGCGCTGCCGCTCAGCCATATTTTCGGGCTGGTCACCATGCTGTCCGTCACCCTGGCGCAATCGGCGATGCGGATGGAGGCGCAATTCTCGGCAGAGCGTCTGTACCAGGCATTGCAGGAGGATGTGACCCTGCTGCCCGCGGTGCCGCAGATGCATGCGCATCTGTTCAACTATGCCCGCGCCCACGGCAAGCCGCGCTATGATGCGGGCAAACTGCGGTTTGTCTCCTCGGGCGGTGCGCCCCTGGATCCGGCCTGGAAACGCGAGGCGGAGGCATTCTATGGCCTGCCGCTGCAAAACGGCTATGGGCTGACTGAGGGCACCGCGGGCGTCTGTGCAACCCGCAACGCCTTCGGCGACCCTGACATCAGCGTCGGACTGCCAATGGGCGGCTGCACCCTTGAACTGGACCTGGACGCGCCGGGCGCCACCCCTGAGGCGGGCATCGGCGAGATCCTTGTGGGGGGGCCGCAGATCATGAAGGGCTATTTCCGCGATCCGGTGCAAACGGCGGCAGCGCTGACGCAGGACGGGTTGTTCCGCACCGGCGACCTGGGCCGCTTTGACGATGAAGGGCGGCTGCATATTGCCGGGCGCACCAAGGAGCTGATCATCCGCTCCGGCTTCAATGTTTATCCGGTGGAGATCGAGGCGGCGCTGACCGAGCATCCGGAGGTGGTGGTGGCCAGCGTGGTGGGGCGCAGCGTTGAAGGGAACGAGGAGGTTCTGGCCTTTGTCAGCGCCGCCACCGGCAGCAGCGTGAAAGAGGCGGAGCTGAAAGCCTTCCTGCAGGACCGGCTTGCCCCCTACAAGCGGCCGGCACGCATCATCGTGGCCGCCGCGCTGCCTGCCGCGCCGACCGGCAAGATCCTGAAAGCGAAGCTGATCGAGACCTTTGCCAGCGAACTGGCGGACGGCGTCTGATCTGCTGCGCCAGCTGCCCCGCCTGCAGCGACGCACCTGCGCCAGTCCTGCTGGCTGAGGGCCGCAAGCGGGCAGATGCTCCAAAATTCCAATATGTGGAATAAAATTCTAGACAGAAGCTTAAAATTCCACATAGTAAAACTTGCGATGGCTTTCGAGGAGGAGATGCCAGTCATGGGAAAGATCAAGAATTTTCTGGGAGGGCTGACCCTTGCGGCCAGCCTTGGTGCGACGGCGGTCTCTGCGGAGACCGTGATTTACTACGGCCACAGCGGCCCGGACAGGGGCACCGTCCCTGCTGCGCTGAAATGGTTCAACACCCGTATCGGCGAGCTGTCGGACGGCGATCTGCGGCTGGACGTCCAATGGGGCGGCGCGCTGTTCAAGGCAAGCGCTGCGGTGCAGGGGATCAGCGACGGGGTGGCGGATGCAGGCTCGATCATTGCAGCCTATTTCCAGAAGGAAATGGCAGCCTATTCGCTTGCGGACTTCCCCATCGGCGGGCCGAATGCCTGGGTGGCCATGCGGGCAGCGGACCGTCTGATGCGGTCAGAACCCCAGATCACCGAGCATCTGGCCAGCCAGAACCTGGTCTATATCGGCACCTTCACGGCCTCGGCCGTCAATGTCGCCTGCGCCGGAGAGCCGATCCGCTCGGTTGAGGACATCAAAGGCAAGAAGGTCCGCGGTGCGGGCGTTTACGGCAAGGTGTTCGGCGAAATGGGCGCAACCCGTGTGAACCTGTCAGTCTATGAGGCCTATCAGGGGCTGGACACCGGGCTGATCGACTGCAGCCAGGGCTATGACTACATCGTTCCCTCCCTGAAGTGGGACGAGGTGATCGACAGCTATACTGTCCTGAACTGGGGGCAGATCGGCGGTTATGGCATGTTCATGAACAAGCAGGTCTATGACAGCCTGGAGACTGGCCAGCAGCAGGTGCTGATGCAGGCGGGTGAGGAACTGGCGGACCAGTTCGCCAAGATCGTGACCGGGGCCAACAGCAAGGCGATGAAGGCGATGACCGCAGGCGAGACCACCCGCAAGATCGAGGTCATCGAGCTGAGCGAGGCCGACAAGGCAGCACTGAATGCGGCGGCGGAACCCTTTATTGCGGACTGGATGGAAAACGCCCGCAGCGTCGGTCTGGATGCGGATCAGCTGATGGCAACCTATACCGCGGCGGTGGCTGAATTCACCGCCGAGTTTGAAGCCAAGGGGTATCCCTGGACGCGCAGCAACTGATCTGTGCGAAGCAGAGGCCGGGCGGCGGCAGCGCCGCCTGGCAAATCCTAGGGAGGACAAGATGCTGCACAGGCTGGAGCGGGTTTTTGTGGATATCTCGGCGGCGGCCATCATTCTGCTGGCGCTGCTGATCTTTGCCGATGTCGTGGCGCTGAACCTGTTCAGCAGTTCGGTGCCGGACACGATTGTCATCGTGCGCGAGCTGATGGTCCTGGCGATCGTGATGCCCCTGGCCGCCGCAACCGCGCAGCGGGCGCATATTGCGGTGGAGTTTCTGACCAATCTTCTGCCGCCGCGCGTGACCGGCTGGCTGACGGTGTCCGGTACCCTGTTCGGCCTCTTGGCGCTGACGCCGATCCTGTATTCCGGCGGCCGGGAATTCCTGCATCAGTGGCAGACCGGCAGCGTGTTTTACGGCGATCTGAACCTGCCGCAGTGGCCGGGCCGGCTGGCCTTTACCATCGGGATTGCGCTGGGATGGCTGCGGCTTGCGGTGATGGCTGCCGGCGACGCGCTGACCTTGCTGCGCGGCGGCGTGATCGCGCTGCACAAGACCTGACACCGATCTGACATTCAATAGACCTGCCGAGGAGACTGTCCGTGGATCCTGCCCTGATCGGCCTTGTGGCCTTTGCCGTTATGCTCGTGCTTCTGGCCATTCGTGTGCCGATTGCCTTTGCCCTGATCGGCGTGGCGACGCTGGCGGCCTTTACAATCTTTGCGTTCCGCACGGGCACCTTCCTGCCGGAACGGGCTTTCCGGGCGACCTCGTCGCTGGTTTTCAACAACTCCTTCGATCTGCTGCATTCCTTCGACCTGTCGATGATCCCGCTGTTCATTGCGCTGGGAAACATCGCCTACCGGGCCGGGATCACCACAGCGGTCTATGACGCCGCCAAGGTCTGGCTGCTGCGCCTGCGCGGCGGGATTGCGGTGGCCTCCGTGATGGGCTGCGGCGGGTTCTCCGCCATTACCGGCTCCAGCCTGGCCTGTGCGTCGACCATGGGCAAAATCTGCACCCCGGAAATGCTGCGGCTTGGCTATGACCCAAGGCTGGCAACCGCCAGCGTCGCTGCCGGGGGCACACTTGGCTCGCTGATCCCTCCGAGCATCCTGTTCATCATCTATGCAATCTTCACCGAGACCTCGGTGAACAAGCTGTTCATTGCCGGCATTCTGCCGGGGCTGCTGACGCTGGCAGGTTTTGTCCTGGTCATAGCGATGTGGATCAGGGCGGACCCGGCGGCGGTCCCGGCCCGCGGCGAGGCGGCCAGTTTCGCCGAAAAGCTGGCCGCGTTCCAAAGAGCATGGCCCGCAGCCGTGATCTTTGCGGTGATCGTGATCGGGATTTACGGCGGCTATTTTACTGCCACGGCGGCCGCAGCGGTGAGCGTTGTTCTGACTGTGCTGATCGGCGTCTTGCAGCGGCGGCTTGACCTGGCAGGCATCTGGCTGGCGGTCCGGGAAACCTGCGTGCAGACCGCTGCGATCTTCTTTGTTGCCGCGGGGGCCAAGATATTTGTTGCGGCCATCGCCTTGACAGGCATGGCCCCGGCGCTGGTGGACTGGGTTTCGCAGGCTGAATTCTCGACCGCGACGCTGCTGTTTGCCATCTGCGTGGTCTATCTGGTGCTGGGCATGTTTCTGGATCCGATCGGGATCATGGTTCTGACCTTGCCGCTGGTGGTGCCGCTGGTGGAATCCTACGGGCTGAACCTGATCTGGTTCGGTGTCGTTGTGGTGAAACTGCTGGAAATCGGCCTGATAACGCCGCCTGTGGGGTTGAACGTTTTTGTCCTTTCCAATGTCGTCGGAAAAGACGCGCCTGTCGGCATGGTCTTTTCCGGTATCTGGCGGTTCCTCAGCATCGACGTGATTGTGCTGCTGCTGCTGGTGGCTTTCCCGCCGATCTCTCTGGTGCTGTCAAATGCGGTTCAGTAATATCGGGACAGAGCGAACAGCGGATGCCCCGCGCAGGCCAGACGCCCGCATAGATACAGGAAACACCATGCCAGCCGATTCATCGGACAAGAGATTTGCAAACACACTGGCGCGGGGCCTTACAATCCTGCGGGCCTTCCGCCCGACGGATGACGGCCTGGGCAATCTCGAAATCTCGGAGCGCACCGGCATTCCGCGCCCGACGGTGTCCCGGCTGACATTTACCCTGTGCGCGCTGGGATACCTGACCCATGGGCGGCGGCACGACAAATACCGGCTCGGCCCGGCGGCGCTGGCACTGGGGAACATCGCGGCCGCGTCCTTTGCCTTTGTCGAGATTGCCTCGCCGGTCATGCAGCGGCTGGCAGATGCAACCGGCACCTTGACCGCGATCAGCATCAAGGATGACCAGCGGATGCTGATGACCAAGGCCTGGCGGCCGGTGAACTCCTCCGCGATCTGGCTGGACGTGGGCTACCGGATGCCTCTGCATACGTCCTCCAGCGGCAAGGCCTATCTGGGGGCGCTCAGCGATGCGGAATTTGCCCGCTTCCTTGAGAGCCAAGGCGATGCGCCGGAAGAATTGCTGGCCGAGCTGGCGGCAATCCGGCTTGCGGCGCACGACGAGATCCTGGCTGACGGCTACACTCAGGTGCGGGGCGGAAACCGGTTTTCCGAGACCATCAACGCCGCCGCGGTGCCATACCGCCCGTCCGATCTGGGGGAGCCGGTGGCATTTCTGGCAAGCTCGACCTCAAAACTGCTGACGGATCAGCGCATCTTTGACGAGGTCGGACCAGCCCTTGCCGAGGCCGTGTCTGAGGTCCGCCGGATGACAGGTCAGCAATCGGCGCTGGTGATGAATGAATAGCGGGCCTTGGGTACCTGGCCGCTGATATCCGGCGGGCGGCGCAACGCATGGCATGCTGACCACTGGAGCGTCTCCTGCGCATGATCGGGCGCGTGTAACAGAGTTTATGTTGCTTTTGCCCCGGCACCCGTCTGCGTTGTCTTGCCTGCCGGCCTCCCGCTGTGCCGGGTTTGGCGGCAGCGGCGGCCCGCCTGCCTGCCGGATATTGTTGCGAAAGCGTTAACCAAAGCGTGGTTTTTTACTTCACAAGCGGGCCGGATTGCAGATTGGCGGGCCGATTCCAGGGGCAGCACAGCCCGATTCCGGCCGGAAAACGCAGCTGTCCAGCCCCGCCGCGCTGAAATGGCGTTTCACTCCCGCAGCACAGGCAATCCACAGGCCCGCCGCCGCTTTCCTGGGTAAGACATTGAGAAAACGCGCGAAAAATACTGCGGCCTTTGCGAATTCCGCGGTTCCCGGCCCGGTTGAAACGCCGGGAAAATCCCGCTCCGCCAATATTCCCTCTTTGCGCCTTATTGTTGCCGGTTTCTCAACAGATCAGCTTAACAAAGAATTAACGCAAGAAGCGGGCAGCAGCAGACGCAGCGGCCAGACAACATTGAGACGGGAGCAACAAAATGGCACTCAATTCGCTTGTTGAGACTTCAGTTGACGCGGATCAACAGGATGATCTGCAGCCGGGCACGACTCTGCTCCACGGCCAGTACACCATCACGCGCTTTCTGAACAACGGCGGCTTCGGCATCACCTATCTTGCCAAGGACAGCCTGGACCGGACGGTGGTGATCAAGGAATGCTTTGCGGATGCTTTCTGCCGCCGGACCAACGCGCTGGTCAGTGCCCGGTCCCGGGCGCATCAGAGCGAGCTGAAGTCGATCATCCGCCACTTCATCCGCGAAGCCCAGAGCCTGTCCAAGCTGAAGCACCCCAACATCGTCGGCGTGCATCAGGTGTTCGAGGACAACGACACCGCCTATATGGCAATCGACTATGTCGACGGCCGCGACCTGCAGGACATCCTGGATGATCAGAAAACCGCACTGACGCCGGAGCAGATCACCAGCATGACCCGCAAGCTGCTGGACGCCATCGGGTATGTGCATGACGCCAACCTGCTGCACCGCGACATTTCCCCCGACAACATCCTGCTGACCGCAGAGGGCGAGCCGGTGCTGATCGATTTCGGCGCCGCCCGCGAAGACACCAGCGAAGACGGCCGCAAGCATTCCGCGCTGCGGGTCGTCAAGGACGGCTACTCGCCGCAGGAATTCTACATTGCCGGCAGCGAACAGGGCCCCTTCAGCGATCTCTATGCGCTGGCAGCCTCCCTCTACCACGTGATCCGCGGCGAGGCGCCGGTGAACGGCCAGGCCCGCCTGGTCGCCATCGCCGAACAGCGCCCGGACCCCTATGAGCCGCTGGCCGGTGCCGTGGACGGCTATGCCGAGGGCTTCCTGGAGGCCATCGACAAGGCGATGAACACCAAGCCCTCCATGCGCCTGCAATCGGCTGAGGAATGGCTGGCGATGCTGGACGGCAAGAAGCCCGCGGCAGCGGCGCCGCAGGCGGCCAACAGCACCGCAGCCCCGGCCCATGAGGAAAAGAAGCGCAGCCGCCTTCCGGCCGTCTCCGTTCTGGCGGTTCTGGCCGGTCTGGGCGCCGCTGGCTACGTCTACTATGGCAACACCCAGGCGGATGCAGCGGCAGAGCAGCCCGCGGCGGCGGTTGAAACCGCGGCAATCGCGGAACCGGCGGCGGATCCGGCCCCGGCAGCCGCTGACCCGGCCCCTGCTGCGGCCGCGGAAGCGGTCAGCGTCGCAGCTGCGCCAGAAACAGAAGCTGCAACCCCTGCCGAACCTGCTCCGCAGGCGGCAGAACCGGTCCCCGCAGACGTTCCTGAGGAAACTGCGGCAGCTGCCGAGCCTGCGCAGCCGGCACCGGCGGCGGCCCCCGCGCCCTTTGCGGGCCACGAGGTCAGCTATGCACTGTGGGATGTCTCGATCCCCTTTGAGTATGAGGAACAGACCGTCCGCAAGGCGCAGGTGGTGTCCATCACCGGCACCGGCGGGAACAACGACCTCAGCAAGACCGGCAGCTGGATTGCCCCGGGCGTGGAAATCCTGACGGTCAACAATCAGCCGCTGACGGCGGGCTCGCCGTTCGCATCGCAGCTGCTGACCGCAATGCAGATCGACCCGGACGGCTACACCCGCGCCTCCATCCGCTACAAGGATGCAGAAAACAAGCGGTTCGAAATGGGGCTGCTGGCAGTTCCGGTGGTGCGCCGGACCGGCCTGAACAGCGGCCTGCAGTTCGAGGCGCGGATGCAGGACGGCGCCTGGGTCACCTCCGTCAGCCAGCAGGCTGCCCAGGGCTCCGCGGATCTGCAGCCCGGCGACGTGCTGCTGCGTGAAACCGCAACCGGCACCGCTCTGACCGGCGCCGAGTCGCTGGCGGAGATCCTGCAGGCCCTGCAGGACAAGGGCGCCGCCGCCGCAACCTTTGACATCCTGCGCGACGGGGCCGCGGCCTCAGCCAGCCTGGAACTGGCGGGAAACAGCTAACCCCCGCCAGCCTTTCCCCAAACACAAGCATCAGGCGGTCAGCCCCACCGGCGGCCGTCCCCGGGAGAGCTCTGCCTCTCTGACCCACGAAGGACAGATTTAATGCGCAATACTGCTAAATTTATGGGGGCTTCCCTGATCGCCATCGCGGCTGCCGGACAGTCTGCCCAGGCTCAGGAAGCCTGCCAGGTGTACGAGGTCAAATCCGGCGACAACCTGCGGGAAATCACCGAGAAGGCCTATGGGCATTCCAGGTTCCGGGTTGTCTACGACGCCAACAGCGCTGTCATCGGCCGCAACCCGAACATCATTGAAATCGGCATGCAGCTGGTCCTGCCCTGCGCCGACGGCAGCCTGCCGGGTGATGTGTCCGCAGCCCAGGAAGCTGAGGCCCCTGCTGCGGAGGTTCAGGAGGCAGCAGCTGCGGAGACCGCTGCCGCAGAAGCCCCGGCAGCAGAGACCGCCGCGGCAGAGGCCGTGCCCGCAGAGACCCCGGCGGCCACAGCCGCACCGGAACCGATGGTTCTGATCACCGGCAATGATTTCCCGCCCTTCACCGGCGAGGACCTGCCCGGCCGCGGCATGTTCACCCAGCTGATCGAAACCGCCGCCCTGCGCGCCGCGCCGGAGACCGAGGTCTCGGTGACCTTTGTCAACGACTGGGAATCGCATCTGGAAACCCTGCTGCCTGCCATGGCGTTCGAAGGCTCCTTCCCCTGGCTGAAGCCCAACTGCGGCGACTATGGCCTGCTGTCCGCCGGCGACAAGTTCCGCTGCGACAACTACCGGTTCTCCGATCCCTTCTATGAAGTGGTCGACGGCTTCTTTGCCGCCACCGGCAGCCCCTATGCCGCCGCTTTTGATTACGGCGCGCTGATGGGCACCCGGATCTGCCGCCCCGAGGGCTATTCCATGGCCCATCTGGATACCGCGGGCCTGACGGAGCAAACCGTGAAATTCTACCGCCCGGTCCAGATCGCGGAGTGCTTTACCGCTCTGGCCGCCGGCGCTGTCGATGTGGTCGCCCTCGATACCCTGGTTGCCAGCGACACGCTCGCCACCATGGGCCTGGCCGGCCAGATCAAGGAGAACCCGAACCTTGGCGAGGTGAAATCCCTGCACGCCATCGTTCACAAGGATCACCCCCGGGCCCAGGAAACCCTGGATCTGCTCAACAGCGGACTGAAGGACATGTCCGTTTCCGGCGAATGGTACGCCATCGTCTCCAAAGCTCTGCAACGCGAAATCAGAACCCTCACCAACTGACCTACCCCCCAACAGCAACCTTGACCCACTGCCAGCAGCCCCCCGCGCAACGGCGGTGCCCCATTGAAAAGGAACTAACTCTCATGTCGATGATCAAATCCCTGGTTCAATACAGCGCAACCACCGTTTCCGCCGCCCTGTTCATCTCCACTTCGGCAGCCGCGCAGGAGGCCTGTGCCCCCTACACCGTGCAGGACGGCGACAGCCTCGGCTCAATCGCCCAGGCCGCCTATGGCTCCTTTGACTATCAGATGATCTTCAACGCCAACCGCAACGCGATTTCCAACCCCAACAGCCTGGAGGCCGGCACCGTCCTGCAGATCCCCTGTGAAGACGGCCGCCTGACCGCCGACAGCAATGTCACCGACATCATCGCGCAGGAAGAGGAAAAACAGGCCAAGCGGGCCAAGTCCAGCATCTATGAGCCGCCGATCAAGATGGTCTCCGGCAACGGCTGGGAACCCTTCACCGGCGAAAGCCTCAAGGGCGGCGGCATGCTGGTGCGCCTGGCCACAACTGCACTGAACCGCGGCGGCAACGACCGTGAATACAACCTCAGCTTCGTGGACGACTGGAAGGCCCATTTCGACACCCTGCTGCCGCTCGGCGCCTTCGACGTGTCGATCGCCTGGTACAAGCCGGCAGATTGCTCCAACCTCGAAAACACCGACGCCGACACCAAGTACCGCTGCACCCAGCTGAACTTCTCGCTGCCGATCTATGAATCGGTGTCCGCCCACTGGACCATGGCCGACAACCCCTATGCCAACATCAAGGATTATGCGGATTACGCCGGCGCCAAGATCTGCCGCCCCGAAGGCTGGTCCCTGGCTGAGCTGTCCGGCGAGGGCCTGGTGGAACCGGTGATCTCCCTGGTGCATCCGTCCTCTGCGGTTGAATGCATCCGCAAGCTGGTGACCGGCGAGGCCGACATGGCGCTGCTGGACCTCGAAGCAGGCGATGCCGCGGTCCGCGAAGTTGCCGAGGCAGAAGGTAAGGTGCAGCTGAACTCCAACCTGTCGCAACTGCAGGCGATCCACTTCGTGACGCATAAGACCAACCCGCGCGGCCGCGTCTATCTGACCCTTCTGAACAAGGGCCTGAACGAGATGCGCGAAAGCGGCGAATGGTACGCGATCATCGCCGACAGCCTGGCCGAGTTCAACAAGATCGGCAGCTGATCCGGGCAACCGCCATGCCCCCGGTAGCGGGGGCATGGCAGGCCGCAGGGGCCGCGGACGGGCGGCTCTCCGCAGATAGGGAAAACCGGGCGCCTGCCGTGACTGCACGGACGCCTGTAACAACCAAAAAAGGCAGACGACATGGGATTTTTCGGAAAACTTATCGGACGGCAGGACCCGCTTTCTGAGCCCGCCCCGATGGAAAGGCTGCAGGTCGCAGACGAGACGATGCAGCAGGAAGTGCTGAAGGCCGTCGCCCAGCACACCCGCTCCGTGGAACTGGATCTGGACCCGCAGGCAGGCCCGGCCGCAGACAGCCAGCCGGACACAGCCGCGCCCGCCGCGGCGGATCCGGCAGCCGGCATCTGGGACCTGGACCCGGCCGCCGCCGCCCCGGCTGCCCCGCCCGCTGGCGCGGCGGCGCAGATGCCCCAGCCCGGCGGCGACCTGCCCGACCTGACCGCGCATGTCAGCGCCGCCCCGGCCCGCAAGCGCCGCGCCAAGACCCGCCTCCTGGGCTTTGACACCTCCGACGGCGATGTCGTCAACCTGTTCGACAGCACCGGCGCCGCTGCCCCGGTCCGCGACACCAAGTTCCCGGTGGGCTGGATCGTGGTCGCTGACGGCCCGGGCTATGGCGAGAGCTTCACGCTCAAGGCCGGCATGTCGGCCATCGGCCGCGGCGAGGATCAGGCGGTTGCGCTGGATTTCGGCGACACCGCGATCTCCCGCAGCAACCATGCCGCCATCGTCTTTGATCCCGAAAGCTCGCAGTTCTACCTGGGCCACGGCGGCAAGAGCAACATCGTGCGCCTGAACGGCCAGCCGGTGATCAGCAACGAGGTTCTGCAAAGCGGCGACCTGATCCGCCTGGGCGAAACCACGCTGCGCTTCATGGCGCTCTGCGGCAAAGACTTCAACTGGACCAGCGCTGGCGGGCAGGAGGCGGACCATGTGGAAATCGCCTGAACCGCGCTTTGACGTTGCCGCCGCCATCTGCCAGGGCGCGCGCGACTACCAGGAAGACGCCATCATCACCGACTTTCCGGCGGGCACCGACATCGGCATGGCCATCCTGGCGGACGGCATGGGCGGCCACGCGGCCGGCGATGTCGCCTCCAAGATGGTGGTGACCGAGGCCTTCAGCAAGCTGAAGTTCGAAAGCGTCAACTTCGCCGAATACGAAAAGCAGATCCCCTATCACCTGACCCACGCCGCGGCAGAGGCCAACACCTGCGTGCAGGAATATGTCCAGGACAATCCCAGCGTCCGCGGCATGGGCGCGACCCTGGTGTCGGTGGTGATGATCGAGGACCGCCTGTACTGGCTGTCGATCGGCGACTCGCCGCTCTATCTGATGCGCGGCGGCAAGCTGCAGCAGCTGAACGAGGACCACTCGATGGCGCCGCAGATCGACATGATGGTCAAGGCGGGCCTCTTGGACGCCGAAGCCGGCCGCGACCATCCCGACCGCAACTGCCTGACCTCTGTGATCCTGGGCGACCGGGTGACCCGCACCGACTGCCCCAAGGCCCCGTTCCGGCTGGAGGTCGGCGATCTGGTGGTTGTCTCCAGCGACGGGCTGCAGTTCCTCGAGGACGCGCGCATCGAGAAGATCCTGCACAAGTACCGCCGCCGCAAGAGCGCGGAAATCGTCGAACGGCTGCTGGCGGCGCTGGATGATCTGGCGGACCCGGATCAGGACAACATTTCCTTTGCGGTGATCAAGCTCAACCACAACAAGCCGGTGACCCGCAAGATGCGCCGCAAGCCGGTTGACCTGGTGGGCGACCAATCGGCCAGCGCAACCCGCGTGGTGGCCATGAACAGCAACTCCTATGACGGGCCGCCCCTGCCGGAGCAGGATGCCAAGGTGGTCCGGTTGGCCGGGAAAGGGCGCTAGGCATGACCCAAGCGGAAACCGCAGCCGCGGCCGCATCGCTGCGGCACGCACTGGCAGAGGGCCGGATCCCGGCCCGCCTGCAGGCCGGCACCGGGACGCTGCTGGAGCGGCTGGAAAAACCGGTGGCCGTCACCCTGTTCGGCCTGTCCGGTTCGGGCAAGTCCAGCGTCGCCAACCTGCTGCTGGGCAGCCAGGTGATCCCGGCGGGTGTTGCTCTGCCCACCCTGCAGATCAGCGGCGGCGGAACCGCGGCCTGTGCTGGGGTGCTGGCGGATGGCAGCCGCTTCAGCCTGCCCGGCTTCGACACCGGCGCGCTGGCCGCCCGGGGTGCGGTCTTTGCCGAGGCGCAGCTGCCCCTGCCCGCCCTGAACCAGATCAGCCTCCTGGAGATTTCCGCTCCGGATGCCGCCGCACTGGAACGCGCAGTGCCCTGGGCCGCGGGGCGGACCGGCATTGCCCTGTGGTGCACCCAGGATTTCACCCCGGCTGAACAGGCCGCCTGGGCGCGCGCGCCGGAACAGATGAAGGACGGCGCTTTCCTTCTGGTGACCAAGGCGGATGCGCTGGCGGCCCAGGACCGGCTGGCCCCCGCAATGGCAGCTGTTCAGGACGCCGCTTCCGAACACTTCAACGGCATCCTGCCGCTGGCCGCGCTGGAGGCACAGGCCGCAAGGGCGCCCGATGGCACGGTGGACCGCGACCGGCTGCGCCGCTCCGGCGGCCAGGCGCTGATCTCCGCCATCATGCATGAGGTGAAGCTGCGGCGGCAGGCGGCGCTGGATCAGGCCGGTGTGCTGCTGGCGAAATACGCCCCCGCGCCCGCAGCCGCCGCTCCGGCAGAGGACACCGCCGCACCGCCCCCCCCGGCGGCACTCCAGGCAGAGCCGGACGCTCCGCTTGCGGCGGAAACACCTGCACCGGACCGCCCTGCCCCGGTGGCAGAGGCGCCCGTGGCGGCCGCAGACTCCGCGGAACTGCAGGACGCGGCGCTCAGCACGGACACCCGGCAGGCCTTTGATCAGGCGCTGGACTACCTGTCCGCGCAGGGGCGCAGCATGGGCCAGGCCCTGCAGGACGGCTCCGGCAGCAGCAGCAGCCAGCTGATCCGCACCGCTCTGAAGTCGGTGCAATGGCTGGACAGCCATTTTGAGGAGTATGGCGGCAACGGCGGCAACGCACTGACAGAGATCCGCGGCGCGGTCTCGGAAGCGGAAGACCTCATTCAGCTGATCCAGGTGGAACAGGACGGCACATCTCTGTTTGATGCCACCAGCATCCTGCTGCAGCTGAAACGGGACATGCAGGCGCAGCTCGCCGCCTGAGGACGGCCAAGCTGCGCGGCAACAGAATGGGTTTTCACCTTACAGGGTGAAAACCCGCTGCCAGATGCCGTGCAGCCCGGCCAGATCCGCCTCGCCATGGGCGAACAGGGCGCATTCGCCATCGGCCCAGACCACGGACACGCATTCGCCGCCGTCCAGAACCGGACCCAGCGAGATCAGCCGCGGCGTTTCCGTCAGCGCTGCATGTTTGGCATAGGACGCCTGGAAACGCTCCCACTGCGCATCGGCAATCTTCTGCAGCGCGGCCAGCACCGCTGCATCCTCGCCGCCGCCCAGCCAGGCACTGCCCGCGTGCAGCAGACAGGCGGAATACATCCCGGCGGCAGCCTCGATGAAAAATTCCATCGGCCGGTCCTGCTCGCCCGGGTCCAGCTCCATCACCTCTTCCAGCATCGCGGCCGGCAGTCCCAGCCCGGCCGGGCTGCTGCCGGGCGCGGCAAAGGCGGTCTCCACCGTCAGCGGGTCTTCGGCCTGCGCCAGCCGCACCATGGCCGCGGCAACCGCTTCCAGCACCTCCGGCTGGTCATGGGACAGGCCCTGGCCGGCCAGATGCTGCACCTCTTCCAGATCGCTGCTGGCAGAGACCAGCGCCATCAGCCGCCGTTCGGACACCACAAAGGACAGCGCGCTGGCCCCGGCGCGGAAGGTCAGCTGCCGCTGCAGCACCGTGGTGCCGATTTCCTGCAGCAGGGCGGGCAGCGGCGGCGGGAACAGCCCGTTGGACAGAACCCGTCTGCCATCCCGGAACACGGTCTGCCGGGCGCCGAGGGCCGCCAGGTTGCCGGCAATTGCGTCGTCGTGAGTCACTTTGAAATTCCCGTTCGAAGGTCGTGGTGCGCCGGTCCGTCAGCCATCTGCGGTGATCCGGGCCAGGCAGTCGCGGGCGGCGGCCTGAAACGCGCCCAGATCCAGATCCGGCGCGGCAAGGCACAGCAGCGCATCGGTCGGCTGTAGGGGCGATTTGAAGGCCAGCATCACCCGGCCCGGCTCCCGCGCCAGCGCAAAGGCAGGCGCCCCGGCCCCAAGGGGCGGCGCGCTGTTTTCACCCAGCAGGCAGCCGGCCTGGGCACAGAGCGCATCCAGCGCATGGCGGTCCAGCGGCGATTGGCTGTTGGCCACCAGCACCATGCCCGCAGCCAGGTCCGCATAGGCCACCGTCCCGCAGGCGGGAAACTGAGCGTGCAGACTGTCCAGTTCTTCCGATACCGTCATAATGCGCCCCTGCCTGATGGGCCGGTTCCGCCCGGCCCGCAGGTCAATTCACAACCGCAACGGGCCCGGGATTACAAGCCTCTTTTTCAGCTCTCCAGCAATTCCCTGCGCAGGGCGGCCAGATCCGCATCCCGGCGCGCATCGGGGCGCGGCGTGCGCTTGGCGCCTTGCGGACGCACCCGGCGCGGCATGACGCGGCCGGGCTGCCCCTCCTGCGGGCTGGCCGCCTGGGGCGTGCCTTGGGCGGCTGGCGCCGGCTCCGCCGCTGCGGGTTGCTGCACCGGCTGCACCAACTGGGCAGCGGCAGCGGGGACGGGTGCTGCCACCGCAGGCGCGCTGCCGTCGCGGGCGGCTGTCACGATGGTCTCCAGCGCCGCGGCAAATCCTTGCGCGCCCGAAGTTTCCCATGCGGCGCTTTCCGGGTCCGCGTCCAGCGCCTGGGTCAGCGAGATCGGGCAGACGCCGGCAAACTGGCCTTCGGTCTCCCGCGACACCCTTGTCTGCACCCGCAGCTTGTCCAGCGGCGTCGTCAGCTTGTCGAACCGGGTGATCAGCAGCAGGCTGCGCTGGCGCACCATCTCCGGCACCAGCCCCCAGGCCGCCGCCTCCGACTGGCGCCAGGCCTGGGTCGCATGGGTGCACCACAGCACGCAGTCCACCTCTGCCAGCATCCGTTCCCAGACCTCGGGCGGCATGTTGGGGTCGGAGATGCCGGGAAAGTCGATCAGGTCGCATTCCTCCAGCACCGGCGCCTCGCAGCTGATCTGCACATAAAGCGTCTCTTCCAGCGGCACCGCTTCCAGCGCCTCCAGCGAGACCGGATGCAGGCTGCCGTCCAGCGCCTTGCGCTCGGGTGGCGCCTCTCCTTCGGTGATCCAGACCGGCGGCAGCCGGGTTGCCGTCACTTTCTCCGGCAGGATGCGCCGCCCCAAGAGCAGGTTCGACAGGGTGCTTTTGCCCGCGCTGAATTCGCCCATGATGGCGACCCGGGGTTTGCGGTCCAATGGCTGCGGGTTCGTCATGCCGCGGCTCCTTTACGTGCTGCCCGGGCCGGTTCTGCGACCGGCTCCGCGTCCTCTGATGCCAGTTCCTTGAGCAGAAGCTCCAACAGCTCCGCCCGCTCCTGCTGGGCATTGATGCCGAACAGGTTATTCAAGTCATTCATGCTGATCCGGGTCTTCTCGGCCACGTCCATCAGCAGCTCCCGCTGCTCGGTGAAGAACGCCATCAGCCGCTCGCGGGCGTCCTGCCGGATCTCCGCCGCCTGCTGTTCCTTCAGCTCGTGGATGATCGGCGCCGTCTCCGCCTTGATCAGGTCGTAATAGCCGCTGGCATAGGCGCGGTATCCGCGGCGGCGCTGCCACCAGCCCTTCCACCAGGAGGTCTGCAGGTCCAGCGCGATGGTGGCGCCGATCGCCACCGGCGGCGGCACCTCGGGCACCGCCGCGGGCGCAATGCGGAAATCGCTGACCTGAATGGAAACCGCCTGCTGATAGGTGTCATGGATCGCCGAGGCCGCATCGCTGTAGACCTGGGTGCAGGCCGCCATCAGGTTCTTGCGCATCACCTGGTAGCTGGAGCGCAGCAGGATCCGCAGCCCGTCCGGCGTATATTGCCAGGTTTCGTTCTCGCCGTAGTTCTCCAGATGCTGCAGCAGGGAGGCCACCGCCCGCTCCAGAAACTTGTTATGCGCCTGGTCCACCCGCGAGGAGAAGGTGGCGAACACCTGGTCCAGCGCGGTATCCATCTGCGCCATGCTCACGGTCTCCAGCCGCCGCAGCAGCTGGCTCAGCGCGGCGGGCTCAATCACCGAAATCCGGTTGCCGTCGATCCGCATCGACGCCACGGTCGAGGCCGCCTTCATGCTGGACACCTGGTTGGCGGCCCGCTGGCGCACCTCGGACAGCAGCCGCGCGCCGGCGCCTTCGGCAATCCGCGCGCCGATGGTTTCGAACAGTTCCGGCACGCCGGACAGCTGCCACATCCGCGCCGCATCGCTCAGCACATCCTGCCCGTCGGCGCCTGCCTCCGGCCCGGCATACTGCCGCAGCACAGCGGCGCTGTCCCCGCTCAGCGGATGGGTGTCCGGCGCCAGCGCCGCATTGGCCCACAACGCGCTGCCGAAAACGATCCTGGGGTTTTCCGGCCCGTTCATCTTTTCCAGCGTCGTCAGGATGCTGTCGCGGATGTCCGGGATCTGGGTCGCGGGGTCCGACAGCTCGTCAATCCGGTTGACGAAGATCACGATCCCCTCCGACCGCACGTTGGAGATCATCCGGATCAGCCCCATATCGACCGAGCTCAGCGCCTGCGAGGCGGACAGCACCACCACACACAGGCGGCTGTTGCGCAGCGACTTGATGGTGATCTGCTCGCGCATCAGGAAGGTATCGTTGACGCCGGGCGTGTCGCGCAGGCACAGCGGCACCGGCAGCGAGGGCAGCGGCAGGAACAGGTCGGCGGATTTGGTGATATCGGCAAAACGGCCCTGCTGGTCGCTGCTGCCCGCCATCTCGAAATCGTCGCCCAGGCAGACATAGCGCTGCATCAGGTCGTCATCCAGATGCCGGTAATCATGCTTCTGGCCCAGCAGCAGCTCAAACCGCCGCCCCAGCCGCTTGCGGGTCTTTTCGCGCATTTCCGCAATCTGCAACTGGATCTTCTGCAGCTCCTCATCGGCGCCCGCCCGCATCGACAGTTCGCCGATCCGGCCGCCGTTGGAGACCAGATGGTCCCACTCGTCACCGTTGAAGAACTGGAAGGAGGCCACCGGGTCGCCCTCCTTGCGCGGGGCATTCAGATGCAGCGAGGTGACAACAGAGGTCCAGGGGTTCACATCAGCAGGCAGCAGCCCGGGCCGGGCCACCATCGCATTGACCAGCGAGGTCTTGCCGGATTTGATCTGCCCGATCATCGTGACGCTGGGCTTGAACTCGTCCAGTTCCTTCAGCTGCCGGGCGATCTGGCTGCGGCTGCCTTTTGCCTCCAGCGCCTGAATGTCCAGCAGCAGGTCCTTCAGCTCCACAATCTCGCCTGCAAGCCCGTCCAGGCTGTCATGGCCGTTACGCAAAAAGGGAAAACGTCCAAGGCCAGCCGGCTGGCAGTCGGGTGTCTCATCCATAGTGGTAATTTCCTTGTCGGTCTGTGCGTGCAACGAATGAATTCGCGGTCAAAGCTGCCTTCTTTGTTTTCTGGTTAACGAACAATCAGCCATCAAAGGCAAAATTGCGGCAGACCGTGGCCGACAACTTGTCTTTGCGTAAAATATTCAGACTTTTTTAACTTTTTACGGGAGTGCCGGGCGGATTATGAGCCTCGCCAGTGTGCTGTGCCGGCCATCCGCAAGGGACGCGGGGCTATTCGCTCCCGCTCCCGCCTTGCTGCACCGATTGCAGGTAGGTGATCAGGCTGCCCAGGGCCTGCGGCACCATCATCGGCTGGCCATTCGGCAGCGCCAGGGCCACATACTGGTTCTCGTCCAGCGACGGGCCGAACACCGGCATGTCGCCATGGGCGGCAACCGGCTGGCGGCCGTCAATCTGCTTGGCCACCGCCTCAACCGGGAATGCGCCGTTGTTGCGCGCCGCCAGCCCGGTCAGATCCGGCGGCTGCAGCGCCATCATTTCCGCCATCGGCCCCTGGCTGGCCGCGTCCTTGCCGTGGCACTCGGCGCAGAAATACAGGAACAGGTCCCGCCCCTCACCGGCCCCGGACTCCTGCGCCCAGATCGGGCCTGCTGCCATTGCAAATGTTACTGCCAGCCGCATCAGCATCGCCGTTCTCCCTTGCTCCGGATCCTCTGCGCCGCCCGGTCCGAATCCGGCACCCGCAGCCCGTGACGTGATGATAGCGGCAAACCGGCGGCGCAGACTTGACCCAGAGCAAGGCGGGCCGTTCCGGACCGGACTAGGCTCTGCAGGTGCCGCAACAGGACGGGAGGCCTTGCCATGACCAAAACTGCCGGTGCGCTGCTGGCTGCGGCTGCCATTCTGCTTGCGGCGGCCGCCGCGTATCTGATCGCCGCGGACAACGGCGCGGGCCTGCCCGATGGTTTCGTTCAGGGCAACGGCCGGATCGAAGCCGAACAGGTTGAGATCGCTGCCGCCCGGGCCGGCCGGGTGGCCAAGGTGCTGGCCGCCGAGGGCAGCCTGGTGGCGGCGGGCGACA
Source organism: Leisingera sp. S132 (assembly GCF_025144465.1). NCBI lineage: Bacteria > Pseudomonadati > Pseudomonadota > Alphaproteobacteria > Rhodobacterales > Roseobacteraceae > Leisingera > Leisingera sp. S132. Next base: position 44,383 of record NZ_CP083558.1, on the reverse strand, counting down.
TTCTGGTCGAAATGGACACGGATGAGCTGGCGGCGGCGCATGACCGGGCCACCGCCGAAGCCGCGCTTGCGCGCCAGACCAAGGCCGAGGCAGAGGCGCTGGTGGTCCAGCGCCAGAGCGAGCACCGCCGCGCAGAGCATGAGCTGGACCGCGCCACTGCCCTGCTGGCCGGGCACAACATTTCCGAAACCCTGTTTGAAGAACGCGACACCGCCCACCAGGTCGCCGAGGCAGTGCTGGGCGCGGCCAAGGCGCGGGTCGCCACAGCGGAGGCCGGGATTGCGGCCGCTGAGGCAGAGGTCCGCCGGATCGCCGCGCAGATCGAGGACAGCACCCTCACCGCGCCGGTGCCGGGCCGGGTGTTGTACCGGCTGGCCGAACCGGGGGAGGTGGTCGGCGCCGGCGGCCCGATCCTGACGCTCCTGAGCCTGGAAAACATCTATATGGAGGTGTTCCTGCCCGCCCGCGAGGCCGGTCTTCTGCCGATCGGCGCCGAGGCCCGCATCGTGCTGGATGCCCTGCCCGATTACGCCATTCCCGCCACCGTCACCTTCGTCTCGCCAGAGGCCCAGTTCACCCCCAAACAGGTGGAAACCCTCAGCGAACGCGAGCAGCTGGTGTTCCGCGTCCGCGTCCGCATCCCGCAGGATCTGGTGGCGGCGCGGATCGAACATGTGAAAACCGGCCTGCGCGGCATCGCCGTGATCCGGCTCGATCCGGACAGCCCCTGGCCCGAAGCGCTGGAGCGGCGCATCCCGCCTGAGCTGTTCGAATGACTGCCGCCGCAGAAACTCCCGGCCTGCGAATCGCAGGCGTCAGCCACCGCTACCGCAAGCACATCGCGCTGGACGGGATCTCCTTGGACCTGCCGCCGGGCCGGCTGGTGGGCTTCATCGGCCCGGACGGGGTTGGCAAGTCGACCCTTCTGGGCCTGATCACCGGCGCCAAGAAGCTGCAGGCAGGCGCCATAGAAGTCCTTGGCGGCCCCATCGGCAATGCCGCGCACCGGCGCCGCATCTGCCCCGCGATTGCCTTCATGCCCCAGGGACTGGGCCGCAACCTCTACCCCGAGCTTTCGGTGCGCGAAAACCTCGAGTTCTTCTCCCGTCTGTTCGGCCAAAGCACGGCAGAGCGCGAGGCACGCATTGCATCACTCCTCTCCGCCACGGGGCTGGCGCCGTTTGAAGACCGGCTGATGGGCAGGCTGTCGGGCGGCATGAAGCAGAAGCTGGGGCTGTGCTGCGCCCTGATCCACGACCCCAAGCTGCTGGTGCTGGATGAGCCGACCACCGGCGTCGACCCGCTGTCGCGCCGCCAGTTCTGGGCGCTGATCAGCGCCATCCGGGAGCAAAGCCCCGGCCTCACCGTGCTGGTCTCCACCGCGTATATGGAGGAGGCGCAGAGCTTTGACTGGATCGTCGCCATGGATGCAGGCCGGGTGCTGTACCAGGGCCCGCCGGAAGAGTTGCGGGGCGGGGCCGGAGACCTCGAGACCGCCTACCGGCAGCTGCGCGCGGAAGGGAAACCGCCGCCGGGGCCGGATCAGCCCGAGGCTGCGCACAGCGGCGAGCCGGTCATCACCGCCCGCGGCCTCACCCGCCGCTTCGGCGATTTCACCGCCGTTGACCACGTCGATTTCAGCATTGCCCGCGGTGAAATCTTCGGTTTTCTCGGCTCCAACGGCTGCGGCAAGTCGACAACCATGAAAATGCTCACTGGCCTCTTGCCCATCACCTCCGGCGAGGCGCAGCTGTTCGGCAGGCCGGTGGACGCCAGGAACCGCGCCATGCGCCGCGAAACCGGCTATATGAGCCAGGCCTTCTCGCTTTATGGCGAATTGACCGTGGAGCAGAACCTGCAGCTGCACGCCCGCATTTTCGGGATCAAGGATCGCGCGGCCCGGGTCGCCGAACTGACCCGGCGCTTCGGCCTTGCGGCGCACAGCGCCTCCCTGGCCGCCGCCCTGCCCCTTGGCATCAAGCAGCGGCTGTCGCTGGCGGTTGCGGTGATCCACCGCCCGCGGGTGCTGATCCTGGACGAACCGACCTCCGGCGTCGATCCGGAGGCCCGCGACATGTTCTGGGCGCTGCTCCTGGAGCTGTCGCGCAGCGAGGGCGTGACGATCTTTGTCTCCACCCATTTCATGGGCGAGGCGGAGCGCTGCGACCGGGTTTCCTTCATGCACGCGGGCAAGGTGCTGGCCGAAGGCACGCCGCAGCAGCTGATGGCATCGCAGGCTGCGGACACGCTGGAGCAGGCCTTTGTCTCCATCCTCAAGGCCGCCGACCCCCCTGCCCCGGTCACGGCCCCGGAAACCGCCGTGCATGCAGGCACCGCCCCGGCAGGCGGCTCCCTCACCCGCGCTTTGGCCTATGCCCGGCGCGAAACGGTGGAGGTGCTGCGCGACCCGGTGCGCCTCGCCTTTGCCTTCCTTGGCTCGGTGATCCTGATGCTGGTGTTCTGTTTTGGCATTTCGCTGGACATTGATGAACTGGACTATGCCGCCCTCGACCTGTCGCAAAGCCCCGAAAGCCGCGCCTACCTGGCGGAGATTTCCGGCTCCCGCTACTTCCGCCCCACCCCGCCCCTGTCCAGCGCCGCCGAAGGCCGCAGCCGCCTGGTCTCGGGCGAGGTCTCGCTGGTGATCGAACTGCCGCCTGACTTTGGCCGCAAGCTGCGCGCGGATGAACCGGCAGAGGTGCTGGCCGTCGTTGACGGCGCCATCCCCTTCAAGGGCGAAACGGTGGAGGGCTACGCCGCCGGGCTGCATCAGTCCTTCCTCAGTGCACAGGCCGCCGCCAGCGGCACCCGCCAGCCCGAACTCGCCCGGATAGAGCCGCGGTTCCGCTACAACCAGAGCTTCGAGAGCATCGCCGCCATGGCGCCGGCAATGCCCGCAATCCTGCTGATCATGCTGCCCGCGGTGCTGATGGCGGTCAGCGTCGCGCGCGAAAAGGAGCTGGGCTCGGTCACCAATTTCTACGTGACGCCCACCACCCGGCTGGAGTTCCTGATCGGCAAGCAGATCCCCTATATCGTGATTGCTTATGTGAACTTCCTGCTGCTCGCGGCGATGACCATCGCGGTCTTCAAGGTGCCGCTCAAGGGAGACCCGCTGCCCTTGGCCCTTGGCGCGCTGCTCTACGTCTGGGCCGCCACCTCCTACGGGCTGCTGATCGCCACCATGACCTCCAGCCAGGTGGCGGCAACCTTTGCCACCACCATCGCCTCGGTGGTGCCGACGATCCAGTTCTCTGGCCTGCTGCAGCCGGTCTCGACACTGGAACCCGGCGCCCAGACCATCGGCGCGCTGTGGCCGTCGTCCTATTTCCTGCACCTGAACGTCGGCGCCTTCACCAAGGGGCTGGGCTGGGAGGCGCTGCTGCCCGACATCCTGGCGCTGGCCTGCTTCGGGCCGGCCCTCACCCTGCTGGCCGCACTGGCCCTGCGGGCGCAGGAGAAATAGATGCGGCGGCTCTCCTGCATATTCTGGCTCGGCCTCAAGGAGATGATGAGCCTGCGCCGCGACTGGGTGATGATGGCGCTTCTGGCCTGGTCCTTCACCCTGGCGCCGGTGATGGAGGCGACCGGGGTCGCCACCTCAGTCAACAACGCCTCGATCGCCTTCGCGGATGAGGACAACTCGCCCCTGTCGCGCACCCTGGCGGAGGCGTTCTTTCCGCCCGAATTCCAGCCTGTTGCCCAGATTGAACCGGGCACCGGGGCGGCCCGGATGGATGCGGGCGATTTCCTTTTCGTGGTCGCCGTGCCGCCCGGGTTCGAAAAAGACCTGCGCGCCGCCCGCGTGCCGGAGATCCAGGTGCTGATCGACGCCACCGCGATGGAACAGGCAGGCATCGGCGCCAGCTACATCACCAGCATCCTCAGCACCGAGATCCGCCGCTTTGCCATCGGCGCCGATCTGGCCGTGCCGCAGCCCCTGAACATCATCATCCGCAGCGCCTTCAACCCCAACCGCGACACCGTCCGCTTTGCCGGTATCAACGCGCTGATCGGCCAGATCATGTGGCTGACCACGATCCTGACCGGCGCCGCGATGATCCGCGAGCGCGAGCACGGCACCATTGAGCACCTGCTGGCGATGCCGCTCTCGCCCTTCGATATCGCTGTGGCCAAGATCTGGGCCAACGCCGCGGTGGTGCTGGTTGCGGCAGCGCTGTCGCTGGGTTTTGTGATGCAGGGCGTGCTGGAGATCACCATCGCCGGGTCCAAGCTGCTGTTCCTCTGCGGCACCGCGCTGTTCCTGTTCACCGCCACCGCGCTGGGAGTGTTCCTGGCCACGGTCGCGCGCTCAATGGCGCAGTTTGCGCTGCTGGTGATGCTGACCATCCTGCCGATGCTGATGCTGTCGGGCGGCGAAACCCCGGTGGAAAGCCAGCCCGCCTGGCTGCAGGCTGCCACCACGCTGCTGCCCTCGCGCCACTACATGGCCGCCAGCCAAGCCATCGTCTTCAAGGGCGCAGGGTTTCAGACCGTCTGGCCCGAATTCCTGTGGATGGCGCTGCTGGGCGCGGCCCTGCTGGCAACCAGCCTGGTGCTGTTCCGCCGCTCAGTCGCGCAGGACGGCTAGCGGAGCACGACAACGGTGCATTTGGCATGGCGCACCACCCGCGCCGCGGTCGAGCCAAGGAAGTAATCCTGCAGGCCCGGCCGGTGCGAGGCGATGACAATGCAGTCGGCGCCATGCGTGTCCGCGTAATCGGTGATCGTGCGCCCGGCATGGCCGGTGACCACATCCGCCTTGACGTCTTTCACCCCGCCCAGATCCGCCTTCAGCTCTGCCAGCATCTCTGCACGGGTGCCTTCCAGCAGACCCTTGGGCAGCTGCTGAACCACATAGCCGGGGATCTCATCGGCCACGGTCAGCGCGGTGATCCTGGCATCGCTGTCCGCCAGCAGGCGGGCAGCCTCCAGCGGCCGGGCCGTATTGGCACCGTGATCCGGGGCAATCGGAACCAGAATATGCTTGTACATCTCAGTCCTCCACTGATGCGGCCCGAGTCTACGCCGGTTCCCGCCCGCCTGCCTTGACACAGGTCCGCCGCCGCTGCGGCAGCGGATTGATCAGGATCATGGCGCCCGCCGGCGCAGGTGATCTACTGGAGAACGCGGCACGCACCCCGCCAGCCGCGAACCCGTTCCCGGAGGCCCGCCATGCAACGCCAAACCTCTCTCTACGTGATTGCCACAGACACCAGCGACGCAACGATCACCGCCGCCGCCGAAGCGGCACAAGCCGAGGACGCCTATCTCGCCTGCCTGCTGCTGGACAGCCTGCCCGCCAGGCCCTACTTCGTGTACAGTGCGACGGGTTTCGGCGCGGCCGCGATGCCTGCGGACTGGGTTGATCATCTGCGGGACGCCCAGCAGGCCGCAAAAACCCGCGCCGCAGAGGTGAACGATCTCCTCACCCGCAACACCTGCTCCGGCGATGTGCACTATGCGGTCAGCGCCGGCGCGGACATCCGGCTGCTGTGCGCCCAGCGGGCCAAAACCTGCGATACCGCGCAGTTTGCCGATGACCTCAGGGACCGCGACGACGTCTTCCGCGAGGCCCTGCACGGGCTGCTCTTCCAGGCGCCGGTTCCGGTCATCGTGAACGGCTCGCCCTTTGCCAGCTGCAACCGCGTCTTCCTGGCCTGGGACAGCAGCCTTGCCGCCTCCCGCGCCGCCCATGCAGCTCTGCCCTATCTGCGCCATGCTGACGAGGTCGTGATCGGCTGCTTTGAAACCAGCGCCTCCGATCAGCGCAACGGCGAGGACCCGGGCACCGATGCTGCCGTCTGGCTCTGCCATCACGGCTGCCATGTGACCGTCTCGCAATTCCCCGGCGGCAGCCAGGACGTCGGCCACGCAATCCTGCAGCGCGCCCGCGAGGCCGGGGCCGGGCTGGTGGTGATGGGGGCCTACGGCCATTCCCGCCTGCGCGAGGCCGTGTTTGGCGGCACCACCCGCACGATGATAGAGCAGACAGAGCTGCCGGTGCTGTTTGCCCACTGATCTCTGACGCTCGAAAACTCAGGAGCCGCCTAATGACCAGCCAGGCCCCCTTTGACGCCTACAAACCCGCCGAAATCGCAAGACTGGTGGAAACTGCCGGAGCCGCCAAGGCCCGCCTGCCCCTGCCGCAGATGTTTGTGCTGGCGATGCTGGCGGGGGCCTTCATCGGCTTCGGCGCGGCGGCCTATACCATGACCCTGACCGGCGCATCCCCCGTCACAGGACCGGTCCGGGTGCTGGGCGGCGCGGTGTTCTCGCTTGGCCTGATCCTGGTGGTGATCGCCGGGGCAGAGCTGTTCACCGGCAATGTGCTGATGGTGATCGCCGCGGTGGACCGCAAGATCCCGCTGCGCCTGCTGCTGCGCAGCTGGGGCATTGTCTATGCCGGCAATCTGGCAGGCGCCGCCGGGCTGGCCGCCGCCTTTGCCCTTACCGGGATATTGGACGGGGCGATGGGGGGCACCGCTGCAGCCCTTGCCGGGGCCAAGGCAGATCTGACGCCGCTTGAGGCCTTCATGCGCGGCGCGCTGTGCAACGCCCTGGTCTGCCTCGCCGTCTGGCTGTCTTTCGCGGCCCGCACCGCCGCCGGCAAGGTTCTGGCCATCCTCTGGCCGATCACCGCCTTCGTGCTCCTGGGGCTCGAGCACTCCATCGCCAACATGTATTTCTTCCCCCAAGCCTGGGCTGCGGGCGCCGGCGTCCCCCTTTCGGCGGCTGCCGCCAACCTGTTCTGGGTCACCCTGGGCAATATCGCAGGCGGCGCAGGGGGCGTCGCCCTGGCCTACTGGTTCGCCTTCCTGGGCGGCAGGCCGCAGCCGGGGCAGGGCGAAAACAGCCAACCTTCAGCAACTGGAGAGAACCCATGAAACCAATTGTCACCCTGGCCGTTCTGGCAAATGCCCGCACCGCGCGCATCGTCGAAAACCACGGGCCGGGCAAGGGCTTCACGGCCTCCGCCGGGCATGCCTTGCAGGCGCCGCCAGCGGTCGAGAATGCCGACCGCGCCGGCAGCCATCCGATCAGCGGCGCGCATGGGGCGGCTGGCTTCGAAGCCACCGATCCGAAAGAGGCCGCAGAGGCGGCCTTTGCGCGCCTGATCGCAGAGGAGCTGGAAAGGCGGCATACCGCTGGAGCATTTGACCGGCTGATCCTGACCGCCGCACCGCATATGCTGGGACAGCTGCGGGCGGCTCTGCCGGAGGCGCTGAAGTCTATGGTGATCGGCGAAGCCGACAAGGACCTGACCCATGCCGCTCTGGACGAAATTGCCAGCCGCCTGAAAGGCATTATCGCTGCCTGAACAGCACGGCGGCCGCGCTAACGCGCCGCCGCCCCGTTGCGGGCGGTTTCCGCCAGGTATTTCCGGCGCCGGTTTGAATTGGTGTCCTCGACCATCCCGAACACCGACCATCTCACCGGCCTGATTCCGCAGAACTTGAGGATATTGCGCTCAAAACTGCGCAGGGAATGAGCAAAGAAAAACCACTTATAGGCAAAGGCGGGCATTCCCATCGTGACGATGACACGCGCTGATTTCCCCTTCAGCCTGGAATGCCAGCCGTGTTTGCTCATGTTGAAGGCAAAACCCTCCCGGAACACCTGTTCCAGCCAGGCCTTCAGCAGCGCCGGCATACTGCCCAGCCACAGTGGATAAATGAAGACGATGTGGTCCGCGGCAGCAATCGCCCGCTGCGCTTCAGCGGCATATTCGGGAAGGCCGCTCTCCCACTCCGCGCGGGAGCGCAGGCAGGTTGCCCCGCTGGCGGCAACATCAATTACGCTGACCTGATGACCGGCTTTTGCTGCTGCCGACTCATAGCTTTGCGCCAGTGCATGGCAGAAATGCTGCCGGGAGTTGTCGGGGTGGCCCTGAACGATCAGTATCCGTTTCATCGCATCAGCTCCGTTCAGACTGGCGGTCCGGCAGCCGGATCTCCTGCAGCACCGCCAGATAGCCCATCAGATCAGACAGGGTGACCACCCCCAGCAGTTGGCGCCCCTCTGCCACCAGGAACTTGCGCCGTCCGGTGGCAGAGATTTTCGCCATCAGCTCCGCGGCAGGCATTTCCGGGCTGACCGTATTATCCGCATCCGCCGCAACATAGACGTCGCCGACAGGGGTTGCCGCCCAGTCCGTGCGCGGTGTCTGCGCCAGCAGGCCGGTATCAGCATAGCCCAGCAGCACATCGCCCAGCACCACCGGCACAAAGCTCATGCGCTCCGCCAGCATCACCTGATCCGCCAGATATTGCAGGCTCACCTCCGGCAGCACGGTGACCGCATCGCGCGTCATCAGCGCGGCAACCGTCTTGCCCTTGAACGCCGCCTCCTGCAGCTGGCGGGCATAGGTGCCCTTGGCCGCCGTCAGCACGAACACCCCGATCAGCACCTGCCAGAGCGACGCAACCGGGTTACCGGAAAACAGCCCGACGACGCCAAAGAGGATCAGCGCATAGGCAAAATAGCTGCTGATCCTCGTGGCTGTGGCCGTGGCCTGCAGCAGGTCGCCGCTGCGGCTCCACAGATAGGCGCGGAAGATGCGCCCGCCATCCAGCGGAAAGGCCGGCGCCAGGTTGAACACCGCCAGCACCATGTTGATCAGCGCCAGGTAGTCCAGCACAGGATTCAGCGCCATCCCCGGCGCAAGCCACCCGCCGATCTGCGCCAGCAGCCAGAAGGCCAAGGCCAGCGCAAAGCTCATCAGCGGGCCGGCAATGGCAATCCAGAACTCGCTGGCGGCGGTTTTCGGCTCCGATCCCAGCTCGGCCACCCCGCCGAAGATGAACAGGGTGATGCCCTTGATCTCCACCCCGTACCGGCGGGCCACCACCGAATGGGACATCTCATGCAGGATCAGCGAGCCGAAAAAACCCAGCATCGCCAGCAGCGCCAGGGTGAGATAGACGCTGCCGCCGGCACCGGGATAGACCATCGGAAAATACTGCGCCGACAGGCTCCAGGTGATCAGCGCGGCAATCAGCGCCCAGCTCGGATCAATCCTGATGTCAAACCCCTGCAGGGTGGCGATTTTGATGGCATTTGAAAACATGGGGCGTCCCTCCGGTCATCAGCTTAGCGCCAAACCGTCCCCGCCCCCTTGATCCGGCTCAAACCCGGAACAGGCTGCCCGCCAGATAGGCCACCGCCGCCGCGCAGGAGCCGATGGCCAGCGTCTCCAGCCCGGATTTCCACCAGGGCGCCAGCGACCAGACGCTCTTGCTGGCGCCGATGCCGAAAAACACCGCCCCGGTGGCCAGTGCCGCCGTCAGGAACGGATCCGGCAGCCGCAGCATGAAGGGCAAGAGCGGCACGATGCCCGCCGCCATGAAGGCGGCAAAGGTGGTCAGCGCCGCCGCCACCGGGTTGGGCTCTGCGGGCGCCAGCCCGTATTCGCTGGTCAGCATCAGCGACACCCATTTTTCCGGATTGGCAGCAACCGACCGCACCGCGCCCTCCAGCACTTCGCCGCTCAGCCCCAGCTCCTGAAAGATCTGGCGCAGCTCCTCGCGCTCGCCCTCCGGGTAGTCGCGGATATGGCGTTTCTCCACCCGGTACAGCCGCCGCCGGTCGTCCAGATCCGCCTTGGTGCCCAGGTAATTGGCCGCCGCCATCGAAAACCCGTCCGCCAGCACGTTGGCAATGCCCAGGGCGATGATCACGCCTTGCGAAAACCCGGCGCCCTCGACGCCCGCAGCAATCGCAAAGGTGGTGACCGCGCCGTCAATGCCGCCGTAGACCGCATCCCGCAGCCGCCCGGTGCCGTTGCTGCCCGCAAGCCGCCGCGCGATGTCCTCCTTGCTGTGCCCGTGATCGCCGTTCATGCCCGCAGGATGGCCCGGAACGGCAAAAACCGCATTGAGGGAGGTCAAGCCGCCGCCGCCCGCCTGGTCCGGCGGGTGGCAAGGTAGCGCAGGGTTTTCAGCCCCTCCGGCACCAGCAAAACCGGCAGCACCAGCAGCGCGATCAGCCCCCAGTGCTCCGCCTGCAGCGGCACCGTGTGCAGCAGCACCTGCAGCGGCGGCCAGTACACCGCCGCCACCTGCGCCCCGATGGTCACCGCCAGCGCCGCCAGCAGCAGCGGATTGCTGAAAAACCCGATCCGCCAGCACGGCAGATGCAGCGAACGGAACGCAAAGACGCTCGCCTTCTCAAAGACCACCATGGCGGTAAAGGCGGCGGTGCGGGCCAGATCCTCGCTGCCGTCCAAGAGATGCAGGAACAGCCACAGGCTGGCCAGCCCGGTATAAAGCCCCAGCGCCAGAATGGTCAGCAGCCCGGCCTTGCCCACAATCGGCGCGTCCTTCCTGCGCGGCGGATGCTCCATCTGGTCCGGCTCGCCCTTCTCCAGCCCCAGCGCCACCGCCGTCACCCCGTCGGTGACCAGGTTCATCCACAGGATCTGCGTCGCCAGAAATATCAGCGGCCCGCCGATCAGGATATTGATCAGCAGCGCAATCACCTCGCCCGCGTTGGAGGACAAGAGGTAGCGCACGAACTTGCGCACATTGGTGAACTGCCGCCGCCCCTCGCCGATGGCCCGCACGATGGTGGCAAAATTATCGTCCAGCAGCACCAGGTCGGAGGCATCCTTGGCCACATCCGTGCCCCGCACCCCCATTGAAACCCCGATGTCGGCCTGCTTCAGGGCCGGCGCATCGTTCACCCCGTCGCCGGTCATCGCCACGATCTGATGCTGCCCCTGCAGGGCCGAGACGATCCGCATCTTGTGGGCGGGCCTTGTGCGGGCAAACAGCACATCCTGCTGCAGGATCCGGTCCAGCTCCGCATCCTCCAGCGCCTCCAGCGCATCGCCGGTCAGGGTCTTGCCGGCAGGCAGCCCCAGCTGGGCCGCAATCACCCCGGCAGTCAGCGGGCTGTCGCCGGTGATCATGATCACCCGGATGCCTGCCGACCGCGCCGCGCCGATGGCCGCCCGCACTTCGGGCCGCGGCGGGTCGATCAGCCCCGCCAGCCCGAGGAAGGTCATGTCCTGCTCACGGATCTCTCCGCCCTGCGCAGCGCCAGATGCCAGCCCGATCACCCGCAGCCCTTCTGCCGCCATCGCCTCATAGGCGTCGGTGATGGCGGCCGCCTCCCCTGCGCCCAGCTTCCGGGGGCCGTCCTGCGTCAGCACTTCTGTGCAGAGGCCCAGAACCTGCTCCGGCGCGCCCTTGGTCAGGACCTTTCCGCCGCCGCCGCTGCGCGCCAGCACGCTCATCCGCTTGCGCTCGCTGCTGAAGGGGATTTCCGCCAGCACCGCATCCGGCGGCGGCAGCGCTGCCCAGCCCTTGTAGCCGAGGGTCACCAGCGCGCCCTCGGTCGGGGCGCCGGTCATCTGCCAGTGATCGCCCTCGCGGTGCAGGGCGGCATGGGTGCAGGTCAGCCCCGCCTCCAGCAACTCTGCCAGCACCGCATCCTCCCGCGCGCCGGTGACCATGCCGTTGCAGGCGATATGACCCGCCGGATCATAGCCGGTGCCAGTCACCTGATAGCTGCGGTCCAGCGTCCAGACCCGCGTCACGGTCATCTTGTTTTCCGTCAGGGTGCCGGTCTTGTCAGTGCAGATGACCGAGGCCGCACCCAGCGTTTCCACCGCCTGCAACCGCCGCGCCAAGGCTTTCTGCCGCACCATCGCCGCCGCCCCCAGCGCCAGGGTGATGGTGACCACCGCGGGCAGCCCCTCCGGCACCATCGCCACCGACAGCGACAGGCCGGTCATGAACATCTCCGCCGCGTCCCGCCCCATATACAGCCCCAGCGTCAGGATCGCGGCAGCAATCGCCAGCGCCGCAACCCCCAGCTGCCGCGCCAAGCGGCCCAATTGCACCTGCAGATTGGTTTTCTTGAGGCCCACCGCCCCGGTCAGCGCCGCGATCTCGCCAAAGGCGGTGCGCGCGCCGGTCGCGGTGACCACTGCCAGTGCGCGGCCCGCCGCCACCACCGTGCCGGCAAACACCTCCGCATTGTCTGTGCCGGGCGCCTTGTCCACCGGAACCGATTCCCCGGTCAGCGCGCTTTCATCCAGCCGCAGCCCGGCGGCTTCCTGCAGGCGCGCGTCAGCAGGCACCCGGGCGCCCGCCTCCAGGATGATCAGATCGCCCGGCACCAGCTCGCGCGCCCCGATCACCTGCTCGCGCCCGTCGCGCACCGCCAGCGCCTGCGGCGACAGCATGCTGCGCAGGCTTTCCAGCGCGGTCTCCGCCCGCCATTCCTGCACAAAGCCCAGCACCCCGTTCAGCCCGATCACCAGCCCGATCGCCAGCGTGTCGGCATATTCGCCCAGCGTGAAGGCGATTATCCCGGCAGCAATCAGGATCAGCACCAGAAGATTGCTGAACTGGCGCAGGAACACCTGCAGCGGCCCGGTCCGTCGGCCCTGCGGCAGTTCGTTCCAGCCATGCGTCCGGCGCGCCGCCTCCGCCTGCTGCCGCGTCAGCCCGCTGAGCCGCCCGCCACTGCTGTCCTGAACCGGGTTTGCCATGCGCTTTGCCCTCCGCAGCCGCCTCCGGCCGCCGTTTCCAGCCTGCCGCAACTTTGGCCCCTCCGGCAACTGCACCAACGCCGCAGGGGGGTATTCCGAATGCGAACCGGAATAGAAACCGGAACTCAAAGCGGAACAGAATCAGCAGCAAGCACCCACGGAACATTTATAACACTATGATAATAATGTTATTTTATCCTGTTTCCCGGCAGCCGGAATCGGGCTATAAAACGGAACTTGAACAGGAACAAACGGGCGTCATACCCCGAAACCGGAACAGGGATATGCATGGCGGCGGACAGGCCAACCAACCTGGCGGATGATGGCGAGCCGATCACCATCGTCGAGCCGCTGATCCCCGAAGAAGCCTCCCGGCACCGCCCTGCCCTCAACGATCTGGCGGTGGAGCTGGCGATGGCCTCCTCCGCCCTGCGCGCCGCGCTGCCAGAGGCGGTCCGCACCCCGCTGGCCGGCCTGGTGCGGTCGATGAACTGCTACTACTCGAACCTGATCGAGGGCCACAACACCCACCCGGTCGACATCGAACGCGCGCTCAATCAGGATTTCAGCCAGGATCAGGCCAAGCGCGATCTGCAGCTGGAGGCGGTTGCCCATATCGCGGTGCAGAAATGGATTGATGAGGGCGGGCTGCCCGGCCACCCGCTCGATCCCGCCGTGCTGCAGGAGATCCACCGCCGGTTCTGCGAGAATCTGCCCGCCAGCCTGCTCGTCACGCGCGGCCCCGACGGCACGGAGACCCGGATCATCCCCGGCGCCTTCCGCACGGATTATGTGCAGGTGGGCAAGCACGTCGCCCCCAGCCCCGGCGCGGTGGCGCGGCTGCTGGCCCATATGCGCAAGATGTATGGCACCCAGGGCCGCAGCGGCGCCATCATCGCCACCGCCTGCGCCCATCACCGGCTGGTCTGGGTGCACCCCTTCCTCGACCTGAACGGGCGGGTGTCGCGCATGGTGGCCCACGCCATGCTGCGCCAGAACGTGAATTCCGAGGGCCTGTGGTCCGCCTCCCGCGGCCTCGCCCGCAAGGAGGCCGAGTACAAACAGCGCCTGATGGCCGCGGATGAGCCCCGCCACGGCGGCGCCGACGGGCGCGGCAACCTGTCGGAGCAGCGGCTGGCAGAATTTGCCGCCTTCTTCCTGGACACCGCGCTGGATCAGGTCCGCTTCATGGAGCAGCTGATGCAGCCGCAGGCCCTGCGCGCCCGGGTTGAGGCCTGGTGCCAGGGTGAAATCCGCGCAGGCCGCCTGCTGACCGGCGCCGAAACGGTGATGCGCGAGGCTCTGACACTGGGCAAACTGGAGCGCGGAAGCGTGCACGGCCTGCTTGGCGTCAGCGACCGCCAGGCCCGCAAGGTGACCGCCGGATTGCTGGCATCCGGCGCCCTCTCCTCGCCAACCCAGCGCGCGCCCCTGCAGCTGGCCTTCCCGGCCACCCTGGCCGGAGACTGGATGCCCGGCCTGTTTCCCAGCCGCTGACGCCGCGCCCGGAACCGCCCAACACTAGAAAATGCTTGCACGAATCCCGCGCTTTGGCCAATAGTCACGGAAAAGAGGCGGCAAACGCCAAATTCCGTGAACACGCCACGCAGCAGACACACGGGTAAAAGGCAGAGCGGCGCAGATGGCAGGCACAAGGGCAGATGGATCATACATACACACCTGAGGATCTCAATGCGGTGATCCGCCAGCATTCCGAATGGATTGCGGCCCAGCTGCACGCGCAGCGCGAAAGCCTGTTCCCGCCGAATGCCTCCAAGACCATGCGCAAATTCACCTCCGGCGAGGCCGCAAGCCTCTTGGGCGTGAATGATTCCTACCTGCGCAAGCTGCATCTGGACGGCAAGGGCCCCTCGCCCGAGCTGACCGCCGGCAACCGCCGCCAGTATTCCGCCGAGGACATCCGCGAACTGCGCGAACTGCTGGAAAAAACCGCCCGCAAGCCCGGCGATTACCTGCCCGGCCGCCGCGACGGCGACCATATGCAGATCATCGGCGTGATGAACTTCAAGGGCGGCTCCGGCAAGACCACCACCTCCGCCCATCTGGCGCAGCGCCTCGCGCTCAAGGGCTACCGGGTGCTGGCGATCGACCTCGACCCGCAGGCATCGCTCACCGCGCTGCACGGCGTCCAGCCGGAGTTCGACCTCAAGGACGGCGGCACGCTGTACGATGCCATCCGCTATGACGACCCGGCGCCGATTTCCTCGGTGATCCGCAAGACATACATCCCGAATCTCGATCTCATTCCCGGCAACCTCGAACTGATGGAGTTTGAGCACGACACCCCCCGCGCCCTCGCGCAGGGCAGCGCCGGGCTGTTCTTTTTCCGGGTCAAAGAGGCTCTGACACAGGTCGATTCCGACTATGACGTGGTGGTGATCGACTGCCCGCCACAGCTTGGCTTCCTGACCATGTCGGCGCTCTCCGCTGCCACCGGCGTGCTGGTCACCATCCACCCGGAAATGCTCGACGTGATGTCGATGTCGCAGTTCCTGCGCATGACCGCCGACCTGATGGACGTGATCGCCCAGTCCGGCGCCGACATGAGCCACGACTGGATGCGCTACCTGCTCACGCGCTACGAGCCGTCGGACGCGCCGCAGAACCGCATCGTTGCCTTCCTGCGCACCATGTACGGCGACAAGGTGCTGAATGCGCCGATGCTGAAATCCACCGCAATCTCCGACGCAGGCCTCACAAAACAGACCCTATACGAGGTCGAACGCAGCGCTTTCACCCGCTCCACCTATGACCGCGCGGTCGAAAGCCTGAACGCGGTGAACGACGAAATCAGCCAGCTCATTCAGGAAACCTGGGGGCGCCCATGACCAGCAAGAAATCCCGCCTCTCGATGCTCGACAGCCTGGCCGCGGCCGGCGCGCCGGTCTCCTCCCCTGCCCCGGCGACGCCGATGATGTCCAGCAACCGCGCCCTGCGCTCGGCCCGCGACGCGGTGGATTCGCACCGCGTCTGGGATCTGGAACCGCATCAGATCGAGGACACCCGCGTCCACGACCGGCTCGACCCCAACGACATCCACGACCTGCGCGACGCGATTGAGGCCAACGGCCAGACCGTGCCGATCCTGGTGCGCCGCCACCCGTCTGAGGCCGACCGCTACCTGCTGGTCTACGGCCGCCGCCGGCTGGAGGCGATCCGCGCCTCCGACAAGGTCACCAAGGTCCGCGCCCTGGTCGCCACTCTGGATGATGACGCCGCCGTGCGTGCGCAGATTTCCGAAAACATGGCGCGCCGCGACCTCTCCTTCATCGAAAAGGCGCTGTTCGCGCAGGAGCTGGTCGAAAACGGTTTCGGCAACCAGTCGCAGGTCGCCGAGGTGCTGACCGTCACCAAATCCTCCGTCTCCATGGCCATCGCCATTGCCGAGGCGGTGGGCCCCGATCTGATCCGCGCCATCGGCCCGGCTCAGGGCATCGGCCGCCCCCGTTGGGACGCGCTGGCCAAGGCAATTGCCGCCAGCGGCACCAGTCAGGAGGGGCTGATTGCCATCGCCCAGAAGGAATACGACGATTTCACCATGCGGGCCGTCAACGGCACCGCCGAGGCTGAACCCGCCGATCCTTCGGTTCTGGCGTTTGAGGCGGTGTTCAGCGCCGCTGGCGCCGCCCCTGCCCCGCAGAAACCGGCCAAACCCGCCAAGGCGCGCACCCTCAGCCAGCCGCTGACCGTGGATGGGCTGCGCAGCGCCACCCTGCGCCGCACCGCCAAGGGCGTCAGCCTGGAACTGCCCGGCGGCGGCTTTGCCGACTGGCTGGAGGCAGAGGCGCAAACACTGATTGAAGAGCTTCACGCACGCTGGCAGTCGCGCGGCGAAGAATAAATGATAACAACAACTTAGGAGGCACAGAGCAGGCAAAAAAGAAGGCCCCGCAGAACCGAAGCTCCACGAGACCAACTTGTTTCTAGCACCCTCAAGTTAGTGGCCGGAGCCTGTAACCGCAAGTCCAAAGCGATTCGCGGGCCGCTGTTTTTTTGTCTTTCGTGATGATGACATGGGATATATGCCCCTCACGCCTTTTGGGCGAACGGTGGATGCTGTCCTGCTGAAACACCAGCAGGCCGCCGCCGCGCCCTCCCCTATGCCCGGCCCTGTCAGCAAATGGGACGCGTTGCGCGAACTGGCAGCCGCCCGCAAGGCCTATGGCCTGAATGACCGCGACCTCTCCGTCCTGCAGGCGCTGATCAGCTTCCTGCCCGGCACCGAGGTGGATCCGCGGCCCGGTGTCACCGTGGTGCATCCGTCCAACCGGGCAATCTGCGAGCGTCTGAACGGGATGCCCAATTCCACCATGCGCCGCCATATGGCCAAGCTGGTGGCCGCGGGCATCCTGATCCGCCGCGACAGCCCCAACGGCAAACGCTACGTGCGCCGCTCTCAGGGTGAACGGGTGGCCTATGGGTTTGACCTGTCTCCCCTCGCCCGCCGTTACGCCGAGTTTTCCGATGCCGCCGAGGCAGAACGCGCCCTGGCGGACCGTATCAAGCAGTTGCGCGAAACCGTCAGCCTGATGCGCCGCGACCTGCTCAACCTTGCCCTTCTGGGCGCCGCAGAACGGCCTGAGATTGCCGTCTGGGACCAGTTCCAGGACCTCGCGCATCTCACCGCCCGCGACCTGCGGCGCAAGCTGGGACTGGCGGAACTGTCAGACATCCAGACCCGCCTCTCCACCGCGCTGGAGGAGGCTGAAGGCCATTTGGAGACCCTTTTTGCAGACGAACCGGGCACCAGCGGCGCCCAAAATGAGCACCACTATCAGAATTCTAAGAAAGACTCTTTTGAATCTGAACAGCCCGTTAAGGCAGCGCACGCACCACAAACGGAATCGCAAGAGGACACCGGCTATGCTGAGAAACCCTCAGAACGAAGGCCCGTGAACCATGAAGCGCCGCACCAAACGCCCAAGGCCCTTGCCCCCAGCGGCCCCAACCTGCCGCTGCGCCTGATCCTGTCGGCCTGCGGCGAAATCCAGAGCTACGCGGACGGCCCCATCCGCCATTGGCCCGACCTCCTGCGGGCGGCTGATACCGTGCGCCCGATGATGGGGATTTCTTCTGCCGTCTGGGAGGAGGCCAAAACCGCCATGGGCACGGCAGAGGCTGCAACCGTGGCCGCCGCCATGCTCGAACGGTTCGCGGATATCCGTTCACCCAGCGGATACCTCCGGCATCTGACCGCCAAGGCTCTGTCGGGAACCTTCACCAGTGCCCCGATGGTCATGGCCCTGGCCCGCAAAGCCGCAGCCTGAAGAGTTCACAGCTGTGAACTCCGGGCCTGGCACCGCGGCTGCCGAAGAGACCAAGACCGCCTCAGCGCAGTGCCCGCAAGGCCTTCGTCAGAAGGACTACCTGGTCAGCTGCCGCCGCTTGGCGGCGCGGATTTCACGGGCCTGCTGCTCTTGGCCGGTCCGGAAGGATTCCTCGACAAAATCCATGTGCCGCCGGGCCGCCGTCTCGGCGCGGTCCGGGTCGCCGTCGATGATCGCCTGGGCAATTTCCTTATGCTGCTTCAGCAACTCGGCGCCGGTGCCATCCATCGTGCGCAGGAATTCGCGGTTGTAGAACACCCCCTGCCGGGTCAAGTCGTAGACCGAGGCCATCATGTGAATCAGCGTGGTGTTCTGGCTGGCGTCGACCACGGCGGTGTGCAGGCGGAAGTCGGCCTCCTGGCTGGCGTCCTGATCGTCCTGCTCCCAGGCTTTCTGCATGTCGGCGATGATCTCTGCCAGCCGGGCCTTGTCGGAGTCGGTGGCGCGGGCGGCGGCCAGGCGGCTGGCAAAGGCCTCCTGCTCGCGGCGGTATTCCAGGTAGTCGTAGAAGGCGCCGCCGTGGCGGGTGTAGAGCGACAGGAGGGCAGGGGACATGGCCCGCCCGGTGAGCGGCGCGATGAAGGTGCCCTCGCCATGGCGGACATTGACCAGGCCGCGGCTTTCCAGCGTTTGCAGCGCCTCGCGCAGTTTGGGTCGCGACACCCCCATGGCCTCTGCCAGCTCCCGCTCGGAGGGCAGTTTGCGGCCCTCCTTGAGGATGCCGTCGACGATCATCGTCTCAATCTGCTCCACCACGGCATCGGCAATCGATTCGTGTCCAACGGGGTCAAACGGGCGGATATCGGTCATGGCGTCCACTTTGATGCAGGGAAACCTCAATCCAGAGGTCATTCCGAAACTTTACCACTGCATCGCAAAACTGCAAGCCGCGGTACCCAGAAATACGGATATCCGGTGTTGAGGCAATGTTATGAAAGAAAACAAACTTTTTAGAATCCCTCTTCAAAGTGCCGGAAATACATGCGGTTTTCCGCGCCTCACGTTCCCAGCACCAACCAGCTAAGTGGTAAATAAAGTTGTTGACTGAATTATGTGGTCAACAATATTTACCAGTCATGCCGCATCAGCGGCTGGAATTGCGGCCGGAGGAGCGGCCGGACTGAACCCGGAGGAGATCCCATGAAAAAGACCCTGACCACGCTGGCCGTGGCCGCATCGCTGCTGGCAGCCCCTGCCGCACATGCCGCCGACAAGCTGCTGCTGAAAACCCCGATTGCGTTTTCGACCGCGCTGCCGGGCCTTGGCACGCCGATCCCGCGGGTGGCGGAGCAGCTGGACCTGATGTCCGGCGGCAGCCTCAAGATGAAGGTCTATGAGCCCGGCAAGCTGGTGCCGCCGTTCGAGATCCTGGATGCGGTGTCCTCGGGCAAGATCAACTCCGGCTACACCACCGCCGGCTACTGGGCGGGCAAGATCCCGGCTGCGCCGCTGTTCTCTGCCGTGCCGTTCGGGCCGGAGGCGGGCGAATACATGGCCTGGCTCTACTATGGCAACGGCATGACCTTGTATCAGGAGATGTACGATCAGGCGGGATACAATGTGAAGGTGCTGCCCTGCGCGGTGATCGCGCCGGAGACCTCTGGCTGGTTCGCCAAGGAGATCAACAGCGCCGAGGACCTGAACGGCCTGAAGATGCGGTTCTTTGGCCTGGGCGGCAAGGTGATGCAGAAGCTGGGCGTGGCCACATCGCTGCTGCCCGGCGGTGAGATCTTCCCGGCGCTGGAGAAGGGCGCGATTGACGCAACCGAATTCTCGATGCCTGCGATCGACGCCCGTTTGGGTTTCCACAAGCTGGTGAAATACAACTACTTCCCCGGCTGGCACCAGCAGGCCACCGTGTTTGAACTGCTGGTCAACAAGGACGTCTGGAACGAGGCCAGCGCCCAGCACAAGGCCATCATCGAAAATGCCTGCAAGGCCTCGATGGCCGACAGCTTTGCCGAAGGCGAGGCGATCCAGCACGCGGCGCTGATCGACAATGTTGAAAACAACGGTGTCCACATCAAGCAGTGGGACGCGCAGATGCTGGAGCTGTTCCGCGCCACCTGGGATGAGGTTGCCGCGGAAGAGGCGACCAACGACCAGTTCTTCGGCCGGGTGCTGCTGGACATGCAGACCTTCCGCGAAGGCTATGCGGTCTGGAAGGAAAACGCATTCCTCCCGCGCAAGTAATCCGCTTGCGCACCTTGGGGCGGCAGCATTTCCGCCGCCCCGCTTTCCCTGATTTTCGTCATTTCCCTGACTGATACGGGCGCTTTCACGTCCGCGCACGCCACGTTCCGGAGGAGGAAACCATGGCTGAGAATCTGCACCTGCAGGACGACCCGATCGAACGCTACGAAGAGATCCTTGAGCATGGCGACGAGGACCGGCAGCAGCTGGCGGTGTGGATCGACAACGCGGTCAAGGGGACCGGCAATCTGGTGATGTGGGCCAACCTGCTGCTTGTGCTGGCCATCGTGTCGCAGGTCGCCTTGCGCTACCTGCTGAACCAGAACTATCCCAAGCTGGACGAGATCCAGTGGCATTTCTACGGGCTGGTGACGATGATCGGCATTTCCTATGCGCTGGTCACCGACAGCCACGTGCGGGTCGATGTGCTGCATATGCAGCTGAGCCGCCGCGCCCGGCGGATCATCGAGGTGATCGGCATCCTGACCCTGCTGGTGCCGTTCATCTATCTGATGATCGATCAGGGCTATGATTATTTCTACGAAAGCTGGCGGGTGAGCGAACGTTCCGACAGCCCCACCGGCCTGCCGGGCCGCTGGGCGCTGAAGGCGGTGATCCCCTTGAGCTTTGTTCTGCTGGCGGCGGCGGCGCTGGCGCGGCTGATCCATGACGGCCACGCGCTGCTGGCGGGCCCGGCAGAGGAGCGCTTGGGCAAAAGCCTGCGGCTGGTGATCTGGGCGCTTGTCGGCTTTGCTGTTGTCGCCACCGCGCTGACCTTCCTGGTGGAGACCACCGAGGAAAAGCTGGTTATTGCCATGTTCCTCACCTTCATTGCGCTGCTGTTCACCGGCTTTCCGGTGGCCTGGACGCTGGCCGGGGTCGGGGTGGCCTATTGCGGGCTGGCCTATCTGTTCGACAACGGCATGATGCACTGGACCGGGCTGGAGGAAACCCTGACCGGGCTGGATTACCTGACCCTGGGCGCGGTGGTGAACCGGGTCTATGCCACCATGTCGAACGCGGTTCTGGTGGCGCTGCCGATGTTCATCTTCATGGGTCTGATGCTGGATGAAAGCGGCGTGGCGGAGCGGCTGATGGGGGCGATGCAGCGGCTGTTCGGCACCGTGCGCGGCGGGCTGGCGATCACTGTCACCATGATCGGCATCATCCTGGCGGCCTCCACCGGCATTATCGGTGCCTCTGTGGTGCTGCTGGGCGTGCTGTCGCTGCCGTCGATGATGGAGCAGAAATACAGCCCCGCGCTGGCGGCGGGCGTGGTCTCGGCCTCCGGCACGCTGGGGATCCTGATCCCGCCTTCGATCATGCTGGTGATCATGGCCGACCAGATGGCGCTGAGCGTGGGTGATCTGTTCATGGCGGCGGTGTTTCCGGGTGTGATCATCGGGGCGCTGTACCTCACCTATATCTTTGTGATCGCCCTGATCAAACGCGACGTGGCACCGGTGCCTGCGGGGGCCAAGCGTCCGGATTGGGCCGCGGTCAAGGACGTGCTGATCGCGGTGCTGCCGACGCTGGGGCTGATTCTGGCCGTGTTAGGCTCTATTTTTGCGGGACTCACCACGCCGACCGAGGCGTCGGGCGTGGGTGCCTTGGGGGCCACCCTGCTGGCGCTTGGCTACCGCAAGCTGACGCTGGCGAAGCTGGTCAATGTGCTCAAGGCGACCTTCAACACCACCGCCTATATCTTTGCGATCTTCCTGGGCGCGACGGTGTTTTCCTATGTGCTGCGGGAGCTGGGCGGCGACGCGCTGATCGAGGAGATGATCCAGGGCACCGGTTTCGGGCCGGAGGGCACCGTCTTCATGATCCTGTTCATCGTGTTCCTGTTGGGGTTTGTGCTGGACTGGATCGAGATCACCCTGATCGTGCTGCCGCTGATGCGCCCGATCGTGAACGGGCTGGGGCTGGATATCCCCGGGTTCGGCGCCATCGATGAGCCGGCGCTGGTGTGGTTCGTGATCCTGGTGGCGGTGACCTTGCAGACCTCCTTCCTGACGCCGCCGGTGGGCTTTGCGCTGTTCTACCTCAAGGGCGTCTGCCCGCCGGAGATCCGTTTGGGGCATATCTACAGGGGCATCATCCCTTTCGTGCTGCTGCAGCTGACCGGGCTGATGTTTGTCTACCTGTGGCCGGCGCTGGCGACCTGGCTGCCATCTGTGGCGTATTGAGCAGGGGAGGGTGGCTGCGATGACTGATGCAGAGCTGATTGCTGCGCTGAAATCCATCTGCGGGCGCCGCCATGTGCTGACCGGCGACCGCGCCACCCGGCGGTTCCGCAAGGGGTTCCGCTCCGGCGAGGGGGAGGCGCTGGCGGTGGTCCGGCCCGCAACCCTGCTGGAGCAGTGGAAGGTGCTGCGGGCCTGTGTCGCGGCGGACAAGATCGTCATCATGCAGGCGGCCAACACCGGCCTGACCGAGGGGTCCACCCCCAAGGGCCGCTATGACCGCGATGTGGTGCTGATCAACACCCGGCGGATGGACCACCTGCAGCTGCTGGACGGGGGCAAGCAGGTGGTCAGCTTCCCGGGCAGCACGCTGTTTGCGCTGGAAAAGCTGCTGGCGCCGCTGGGCCGTCAGCCGCATTCGGTGATCGGCTCTTCTTGCATTGGGGCGTCGATTGTGGGCGGGGTCTGCAACAACTCCGGCGGGTCGCTGGTGGAGCGGGGGCCGTCTTATACCGAGCTGTCGCTGTTTGCCCGCATCACCGGGGACGGCGAGCTGGAGCTGGTCAATCACCTGGGCATCAATCTGGGCAACAGCCCCGAGGAGATCCTGACCCGGCTTCAGACCGGCGATTACCGCCCTGAAGACATCGAGACCGGCAACCGGAAGGCCTCTGACACGTCTTATGCCCGGCGGGTCCGCGATATCGACGCGCCGACCCCGGCGCGGTTCAATGCCGACAAGTCGCGGCTTTATGAGGCGGCGGGCTGTGCGGGCAAGCTGGCGGTGTTTGCGGTGCGGCTGGATACTTATCCGAAGAACACCGAAGAGCTGACCTTTTACGTGGGCAGCCAGACCACCGCGGCGCTGACAGCATTGCGCCGCCGCATCCTGGCGGAGTTTGCCACCCTGCCGGTGAGCGCCGAATACATGCACCGGGATGTCTTTGACCTGTCGGACCGCTATGGCAAGGACACCATGGTGATGATCGACAGGCTGGGCACCGACCGGCTGCCGATGTTCTTTGCGCTGAAAGGCGCGGTGGATGCGCGGCTGGCGGGTATTCCGGGGCTTGGCAATCTGACCGACCACGTGATGCAGATGCTGTCGCGCCTGTGGCCGGATATCCTGCCGCGGCGGATGCGGGCGTTCCGCCGGTCGTATCCGCATCACCTGATCCTCAAGATGCGCGATGGCGGCATCGCCGAGGCCCGCGCCCTGCTGGCGGAAATGGCGGGCAGCGGCGGCCTCAGCTATTTCGAATGCACCCCGCGCGAGGCCAAGATGGCCGGGCTGCACCGCTTTGCCGCGGCCGGCGCTGCGGTGCGCTACATGGCGGTGCACCGCTCGGAGGTGGAGGACATCATCGCGCTGGACATCGCCCTGCGCCGCAACGATCAGGACTGGTTCGAGGAACTGCCGCCGGAGATCGGGGATCAGCTGGCCGGCAGGCTCTATTACGGGCATTTCATGTGCCATGTGCTGCATCAGGATTACATCGTGAAGAAGGGCGCCGACGTGAAGGCGCTGAAGGCGGCGATGCTGGCACAGCTGGATCAGCGCGGGGCCGAATACCCGGCGGAGCACAATGTCGGCCACCTGTATCCGGCCAAGCCGGACCTGGCGGCGTTCTACAAATCGGTGGACCCCACCAACAGCATGAACCCCGGCATCGGCAAGATGTCCCGGAACAAGCATTACGCCTGACCGGCCTGCAGCGTCCCCGGGACCGAAAAGTTGCGTTAAACCAGCCGCCTGGGCCGCCGCCCGGGCGGTTTGCCGTCATGCAAAGGTTGCCGTGGCGGCGCGGTTCTGCAACCGTGGCAGCCATTGGTTACCGGACTATGTGGTAAAAAACGGGGCAGGGCAGGCGGCAGCGGCACAGACCGGCGGCGTCCGCCCGGCACGGAGCAGCCTGCCGGACGGCGTCCCGGGGCTGCACAGCCAGAAAGGTGCAGCATGACCAGTGACACCCGACCGCTTTCGCTGAATGTTCCAGAGCCGGGCTGCCGCCCGGGCAATACGCCGGATTTTTCCGGTTTTGAAATTCCGCGCGCGGGCGCGGTGCCGCGGCCGCCGGTGGATGTGGACCCGGATGCGATCCGGGACATGGCGTTTTCCATCGTGCGGGTGCTGAACAAGGACGGCGCGGCAGTGGGGGACTGGGCGGGCGCGCTGAGCACCGAAGAGCTGCACGAGGGGCTGCGCCACATGCTGCTGCTGCGCACGTTTGATGCGCGGATGCTGAACGCGCAGCGGCAGGGCAAGACCAGTTTCTATATGCAGCATCTGGGCGAGGAGGCGGTCAGCTGCGCCTTCAGCCGGGCGCTGGAGCCGGGCGACATGAACTTTCCGACTTACCGGCAGGCCGGGCTGCTGATCGCCAGCGGCTATCCGATGGTCACGATGATGAACCAGATCTACTCCAACGCCGAGGACCCGCTGCACGGGCGGCAGCTGCCGATCATGTATTCCTCCAAGGAACACGGGTTTTTCACGATTTCCGGCAACCTGGGCACCCAGTTCGTGCAGTCGGTTGGCTGGGCGATGGCCTCAGCCATTTCCGGCGATACGCGGATTGCGGCGGGCTGGATCGGCGACGGCTCCACCGCGGAGAACGATTTCCATGCGGCGATGGTGTTTGCCTCGACCTACACCGCGCCGGTGGTGCTGAATATCGTCAACAACCAATGGGCCATCTCGACCTTCCAGGGCATTGCCCGCGGCGGGGTCGGCACCTTTGCCGCGCGCGGCCACGGGTTCGGCATCGCCTCTGTCCGGGTGGATGGCAACGACTATCTGGCAGTGCATGCGGTGGCGAAATGGGCCTGTGAACGCGCCCGGCGGGGGCATGGGCCAACCCTGATCGAACATGTGACCTACCGCGCGGGCGGCCATTCCACCAGCGATGATCCGTCCGCCTACCGGTCCCGGCGCGAGGCGGCGGCCTGGCCGCTGGGCGACCCGGTGGAGCGGCTGAAGAAGCACCTGATCGCCATCGGGGAATGGAGCGAGGAGCGCCACGCCCAGGCCGAGGCAGAGGTGCTGGACACGGTGCGGGCGGCGCAGAAGGAGGCGGAGGCCATCGGCACGCTGAGCGCCGGCAAGGTCCCCAGCCCGCGCGACATGTTCGAAGGCGTCTATGAAACCATGCCGCCGCATCTGATCCGGCAGCGCCAGGAAGCGGGGTTCTGAGATGGCGCGGATGACCATGATCGAAGCCATCCGCGAGGCCCATGACGTGGCGATGGCGGCGGACGAGCGGGTGGTTGTTTTCGGCGAAGATGTGGGGTTTTTCGGTGGTGTCTTCCGCTGCACCGCCGGGCTGCAGCAGAAATACGGCAAATCCCGCTGCTTTGACGCGCCGATCAATGAATCCGGCATCGTCGGCACCGCCATTGGCATGGCGGCCTATGGGCTGAAGCCGGTGATCGAGATCCAGTTCGCGGATTACGTCTATCCGGCCTATGACCAGATCGTTTCCGAAGCGGCGCGGCTGCGGCATCGCTCGAACGCGGATTTCACCTGCCCGCTGGTGATCCGGATGCCGACCGGCGGCGGCATCTTCGGCGGCCAGACCCATAGCCAGAGCCCGGAGGCGCTGTTTACCCATGTGTCGGGGCTGAAGGTGGTGATGCCCTCCAACCCGCGCGACGCCAAGGGGCTGCTGCTGGCGGCGATCGCCGACCCGGACCCGGTGATCTTTTTCGAGCCCAAGCGGCTCTATAACGGGCCGTTTGACGGCCATCACGACAAGCCGGTGGAAAGCTGGAAGTCCCATCCGCTGGGCGAGGTGCCGGACGGGGACGGGATTGTGCCCTTGGGCAAGGCGGCGGTGCGGCGCGAGGGCGCGGAGGTGACGGTGCTGGCCTATGGCACCATGGTGTTTGTGGCCGAGGCGGCGGCGGAGGAGACCGGGGTGGACGCCGAGGTGATCGACCTGCGCAGCCTGATGCCGCTGGACTTGGAGGCCATCGTGGCCTCGGTGCAGAAGACCGGGCGCTGCGTGATCGTGCATGAGGCGACCCGCACCTCCGGTTTCGGGGCGGAGCTGATGGCGCTGGTGCAGGAGCATTGCTTCTATCACCTGGAGGCGCCGGTGATCCGGGTGACGGGCTGGGACACGCCCTATCCGCATGCGCAGGAGTGGGAGTATTTTCCGGGGCCTGGCCGGGTCGGCGAGGCGCTGAAGAAAGTCATGGAGGACTGATCCGTGGGCGTGTTTGAAATCCGGCTGCCCGATGTGGGCGAGGGCGTCGCCGAGGCGGAGCTGATTGAGTGGCATGTGAAGCCGGGTGATATCGTTCAGGAGGATGACATCCTGGCCGCGGTGATGACCGACAAAGCTGCGGTGGAGGTGCCGTCCTCGGCGGACGGCACGGTGCTGGAGCTGGGCGGCGAGATCGGCGCGATGATCCCGGTCGGCGGGGTTCTGGTGCGGCTGGAGGTCGAGGGCGCGGGCAATGCCGCTGCACCCGCCCCCGCGCCCGCGCGGGAGGAGACGCCTGCGCCGGAGCCGGAGACGGCACCGCCGCTGGCAGCGAAGAAAGCGGGACGCCGGATGCCGCCGCCGGAGGGGGCCAAGCCGCTGGCCGCGCCCTCGGTGCGGGCGCGGGCGCGGGCCGAGGGGGTGAACCTGCGTCAGGTGCCCGGCAGCGGCCCTGCGGGGCGCATCAGCCATGAGGACCTGGACAACTGGATTGCCTCGGGCGGCATTAAACAGGGCGGCGTCACCCGCGGCCGCAACACCGGGGTTGAGGAGATCCGGGTGGTCGGCATGCGCCGCAAGATCGCCGAGAAGATGGCGCAGGCAAAACGGCAGATCCCACATATCACCATCGTCGAGGAGGTGGAGATGGGGGCGCTGGAGGATCTGCGGGCGGCGCTGAATAAGAAACACGCGGGCAGCCGCCCCAAGCTGACGCTGCTGCCCTTCCTGCTGAGGGCCATTGTCGAGGCGGTGCGCGAGCAGCCCGGGCTGAACGCCCGCTTCGATGACGAAGACGGCGTGATCCATCGCCACGGCGGCGTGCATGCGGGTATTGCCACCCAGACAGAGCAGGGGCTGACGGTGCCGGTGGTGCACCATGCCGAGGCGGGCAGCCTGTGGGACAATGCAGCGGAAATCCAGCGGCTGGCAGAGGCCGCCCGCGACGGCTCGATCAAGCGGGAGGAACTGAGCGGCGGCACCATCACCATCACCTCGCTTGGGCCCTTGGGCGCGATCGCCACCACCCCGATCGTGAATTACCCGGAGGTGGCCATTGTCGGCGTCAACAAGATGCAGATCCGCCCGGTCTGGGACGGCCAGCAGTTCCGGCCGCGCAAGATGATGAACCTGTCCTGCTCCTTTGATCACCGGGTGGTCGATGGCTGGGACGCGGCGGTCTTTGTGCAGAAACTGAAATCCCTGCTGGAAACCCCAGCGATGCTGTTTGTCGAGGGCTGAATGTCTGATCTGAAATGCAAACTGCTGATCATCGGCGCCGGCCCCGGCGGCTATGTCTGTGCCATCCGCGCGGGCCAGCTGGGCATCGACACGATTGTGGTGGACGAGGGCAGGGCGGGCGGCACCTGCCTCAATGTGGGCTGCATCCCGTCGAAGGCGCTGATCCATGCGGCGGAGGAATTTCACCGCATTGCAAGCGCGCCGCAGGGTGTGCTGGGGATCAGCTGCCGCGCGCCTGAAATAGATTTTGCCAAAACGGTGGCCTGGAAGGATGGCATCGTGCAGCGGCTGAACAGCGGAGTCACGGCGCTGATGAAAAAGGCCAGTGTGCGGTTTGTCGAGGGCCGCGCCCGGTTTCTGGATGGCAAGACAGTGTCGGTGAACGGCAGCGGCGACGGCCAAGTGATCCATGCGCAGCATATCGTGATCGCCTCCGGCTCTGCCCCGGTGGAGCTGCCGGATCTGCCGTTCGGCGGTCCTATCCTGTCCTCGACCGAAGCGATGGAGCTGACGCAGGTGCCGGACAGCCTGGCGGTGGTCGGCGGCGGCTATATCGGGCTGGAGCTGGGCACCGCCTTTGCCAAGCTGGGCGCCAAGGTCACGGTGGTCGAGGCGGAGGAGCGCATTCTACCGCTTTACGATGCGGAGCTGACCCGCCCGGTTGCGGCGCGGCTGGAGGCGCTGGGGGTTGCGATGAAGACCGGCACAAGGGCGGAGGGCTATGAGACCGGCAGGCTGCTGACCAGTCAGGGCGATGTGGCGGCGGAGAAGGTGCTGGTGACGGTGGGGCGGCGGCCCCGCACAGCAGGGATCGGCATCGAGGAGCTGGCGCTGACCCAGGACGGGCCGTTTGTCAAAACCGACAGCCATTGCCAGTCGTCGATGCGCGGCATCTATGCCATCGGGGATGTGACCGGCGAGCCGATGCTGGCCCACCGGGCCATGGCACAGGGCGAAATGGTGGCCGAGCATATCGCGGGCCATGCGGTGCAGTGGGACAAGCGGGCCATTCCGGCGGTGTGCTTTACCGATCCGGAGGTGGTGGCCTGCGGCGCCCTGCCGGGTGAGGTTGAGGGCACCGCCGCCACGGTTTTTCCGCTGCAGGCCAACGGACGCGCGCTGGCCGCGGAGCGCGAGGACGGCTTTATCCGGGTGGTCTGGCGCCAGAGCGACCATGCGGTGATGGGCCTGCAGGCGGTTGGGGCAGGGGTGGCGGAACTCTCTGCCGCCTTTGCGCTGGCCATCGAGATGGGCGCATGCCTGGAAGACATCGGCGCGACGATCCACGCCCATCCGACCCAGTCGGAAGCCCTGCAGGAGGCCTGCCTCAGAGCACTGGGGCACGCGCTGCATATCTAGCGTCAGGACCCCCGGGTCCTGACGCTTGGGTCAGCCGGATGTGCTGACCGGGCCGTCCCTGGCCGGGGCCGTGCTGAACACAACCGGCGCGCCGCCGGGCGTCTGCAGCAAAAAGCAAGAGGACTGCGTGCCGGGCAATACGGCTTCGCCTGCAAACCGGGCTCCCAGTGCTTCGGCGGCCAGACGCGCGCCTGAGGCAGAGGCGGTTTTGATGTTGGGCACCCAGGCAGGGCGGGGAAGCGGCGGCAAGACCTGCGTCAGGTGCCAGCCGGCAAGTCTGTTCGAAGGCCCGCGGATGGGGACTGCTGCCTGTGCCTGTGCCTGAGCCGCCTGCAGCTGCCAGCCGCAGACCGCGGCATAGAACTCTGCAGGGAAGCCCGCGCCGTTTGACAGGTAGATTTCAGGGCCGAATTGCCGGGCCGGGGCAGGGAAGCTGTGGCGTGAGAGTGAAATGCCAAGCAGCGCCCCCAAGGGATCGCGCAGCAGCGCGTTGCGCCCGACGCCGGGCACCTCGAACGGGGGGCGGAGAATGTCTCCGCCCAGATCTTCGGCCTGTGCCGCGGCGGCATCGACATCGGCAACTTCGGCATAGGGGATCCAGCCGTCCGGCAGGCCGGGCGGGGTTTCCGCGAACCCCGCCCCTGCCTCGCCGTCCAGCAGTGCCAGGACAAACGCCTTTTCACCGCCGCCCCAGGCGAAATCGGTGGCCTGTTCGGTCTGGTAGCGCCAGCCCGCGGCCTGCCGGTAGAAGCCCATCGCGCGGGTCCGGTCCGGGGTGAACAGGTCATGCCAGACGATCTGGCCGGTTTTCAAAGCCTGCATCACGCTACCTCCGCTTGTCTTTGATTTTCATGGCGCCGCGGACCATCTTGCCAAAGGCCTTGCCGCGGGCGCGGCGCTCCGCGAGGCTGGCGGAGTTGAAGGCGTCCTCGGCCATCAGCTTGCGCCAGCGGTCCAGCTGGGCCTGTTCGATCTCCCCCTGTGCGACGGCCTGCAGGACGGCGCAGCCCGGTTCGCTGTCGTGGCGGCAATTGCTGAAGCGGCAGCCCGCGGCGCGGTCTGTGATGTTTGCAAACAGGCTGCTGATGCCGTCCGCCGCCCCGGTCAGCTGCAATTCCCGCATGCCGGGGGTGTCGAGGATCAGGCAGCCGTTAGGGGCCATGTGCAGCTCGCGGCGGGTGGTGGTGTGGCGGCCCTTGGCGTCGTCCTCGCGGATCTCTTGCGTGGCGATGGAGCGGGTGCCGAGCAGCGCATTGGCCAGCGTCGATTTGCCAACCCCGGAGGAGCCGAGGAAGGCCACCGTCCGCCCGGGTTTGCACCAGGGCGCAAGCGCCGCCTGCACGCCGCTGCCGCGGGCGTCGAGCGCCACAACCTCAGCCCTGTCCGAGATGGCGCGGGCGGCCTGAACATAACCCTGCGGATCGTCAGCCAGGTCAGCCTTGGTCAGCACGATCACCGGGGTGATCTGCGCCTCCAGCATCAGCGCCAGGTAGCGTTCCAGCCGGGCGGTGTTGAAATCCTGGTTGCAGGAGGTGACGGCGAAACCGGTGTCGATGTTGGCCGCGATCAGCTGGTCCTGGCGGCCGGTGCCGGGTGCCCGCCGCCGGATCAGGCTGGCGCGCTGCAGCAGCCGGCTGTTCTGCGGCTGTGCGCGGTCCAGCATCAGCCAGTCGCCGACGGTTGCATCCGGGCGCGGCGGCAGGGTGGTTTCAAACCCGCCGCCGGCGGCGTGCAGCGCGCTGCGGTGCACCGCGGTGATGCGGACGGGCGGGGCGGCGGCCATCTCCTCGGTGCTGACCTGCTGTGCGAAATGCGGCTGCCAGCCCAGGGCCTGCAGCGGGGAGAGGGAAGGTTTCTGTGTGCCCGGCGGGCTGGAGAAGAACTGGGAATAGTCCCGTGTCATGGGGGTGTCTTTCATGTCATTGCCGCGGGGCGGGCCCGGGCGCAGGGGTAAGGGAAAAGCACGTGCACAAAAGCCTTGCCGCTCTCCGGCGGGAGGCGGGCGGGTCAATCGGCTGCTGTGCACCGGGAGGCCTGCTGCCTCCCATCCTTACCAGGACATAAAATCTCCATTTCCGGTGCGTGCAATATAGGCCGCCGGTGCGCGGGGAACAACCGCCAAGCGGAGAACAGTCTGCTGCAGCTGCTGCGGAGGCGGGTCAGTGCATCAGGCTGTTGGCCCCGATCAGGAGCGAGGCGGCCACGAACACCGTCAGGGCAATCGACAGCAGCCCGGCGCAGGCACCGGCCAGCACGATCACCCCGTCCCGCTCCACCAGCCCGATGCTGGTGATGAACAAAGCGATGGCGGGAAACCAGCCGCTGAGGGGCAGGGGAATGAACAGCGCCAGCGAGACCAGGAACAGCAGGCCCCCGGTCAGCTGCTCGCGCCGCGGCTGGAACATTACCCCAAGGCGCGGGCGGGCAATCCGCTCCAGCCGCCGCGACACCGGGCGCAGGCGCAGCACGATCCGGCGCATCGCCGCGCCGGAGATCCGGATCCGGGCGATTCTGCGCGGCAGCCGGACATTGGCAAAGCCAAGCCCCATCTGGGCGCAGAAGAACAGCAGCGGCAGGGCGGTGACAAGCGTGGCCCCCGGCGGCAGCGGCAGCAGGTTGATCAGGCAGGAGAGCAGGATGGCCCAGCCGAAGGACCGGTCGCCAAGCTGCTCCAGAAAGGCGCCGAGGGAAATGTCATCGTCGCTTTGGTGGCCGCGGATCACCCGCAGCAGCATGAAGGACAAGGACCGCTTTCTGACCAGGGTTGCGGCGGCGGAACCGGGGCATCCAGAAACAGCTTTCACTCTCGCCTCGCAACTCCAACTGCGCCGCTGCCTGCTTAGCCGCTTCCTGCTGCTGCGGCAACCGTTTAAGGCGCGCTGCCGGCAGCCGGCGGCGGTCCGGCGCCGGGCGGGCGAAAGCGGGCCGGGCCGCAAGCCGCAGCGGCGGAGCGCGCAAGGTTCGCCGCGGGCGCGTGTCTTTGCGGTGCCGGATGTCCGGGCAGACTGCCTGAAAATCCGGCACCCGCAGGGTATCCGGGCTTGCGCCGTGCCCGTGTCCTTTACAGCCGGCCGCAGCGCTCTGCATGTTCTGCGCATGCCGGATACCCTGTCCATTGCCGTT
This sequence comes from Leisingera sp. S132, assembly GCF_025144465.1. Taxonomy (NCBI): domain Bacteria; kingdom Pseudomonadati; phylum Pseudomonadota; class Alphaproteobacteria; order Rhodobacterales; family Roseobacteraceae; genus Leisingera; species Leisingera sp. S132. Next base: position 12,225 of record NZ_CP083558.1, on the reverse strand, counting down.
GTTGAAACCGACCGTGACCGCGCCCTCATGATTGTGGAGGGGCTGCGGGAGGCCGGGGATTTTGACATTCAGGTGATCCCGGAACCATCGGGGCTTGCGCGCCAGATACAGTTGCGCGACCCGGATGTGGTGCTGATCGATATCGCCAACCCCTCCCGCGATGTGCTGGAGGAGCTGACGCTGGCCTCCGGCCCCAAGGACCGGCCGGTGGCGATTTTTGCCGATCGCAGCGCGGAGGGGCTGTCTGCCGCCGCGGTGGAGGCGGGAGTGTCGGCCTATGTGGTTGACGGGCTGCATCCGGCCCGGCTGCAACCGGTTCTGGAGGCCGCCATTGCCCGGTTCCGGCTGTTTCAGCGGATGCGGACGGAGCTGGCCGGGGCCAAGCGCGCGCTGGAGGAGCGCAAGGTGATCGACCGCGCCAAGGGGATGGTGATGAAGGCCCGCGGCATCAGCGAGGACGAAGCCTATGCGCTGCTGCGCAAGGCGGCGATGGATCAGAACAAGCGGGTGGCCGAGGTGGCGCAGGCGCTGGTCACGGCGGCGGGGCTGCTGGCATGAGCCTGACGCGGATCCCGGCCGGTTATGTCCCGCTGACTGATGCGGCGCCGCTGATTGCGGCGCAGGAAATAGGGTTTGCCGCCGAGGAGAAGCTGGCGCTGGACCTGCGCCGCGCGCCCTCCTGGTCGTCGCTGCGGGACATGCTGGCCTTTGGCCAGGTGGATGCGGCCCAGATGCTGGCGCCGGTGCCGGTTGCGGCGGCGCTTGGCCTGGGCGGCGCCAGCGCGCCTCTGTCGGTGCTGTCGGTGCTGTCCGTCAACGGCACGGTGATCGGGGTCAGCGGCAGCCTGGCCCGCAGGATGGCCGATGCGGGGCATGGATTTTCCTTTGACGATGCCTTGTCTGCTGGACTGGCGCTGACCGCTGCGGGCGGCGCAAGCTTGCGGATCGGCGTCCCGTTCCCCTTTTCCATGCACGCTGAACTGCTGACCTATTGGCTGAAGGGGCTGGGGGCGGACACGCCCCCGGACATCGGCATCCGCACGGTGCCGCCGCCGCAGATGGTGGAGGCCATCCGCAGCGGCGAGATCGACGCTTTCTGCGTTGGCGAGCCCTGGGGGTCGCTGGCGGTGGAGCAGGGGGCCGGGGCGCTGCTGCTGCCCGGGCGTGCGATCTGGTCCTTTGCGCCGGAGAAGGTGCTGGCGGTCCGCAGCGCCTGGGCGGATGCGGAACCCGGCCTGGCCAGCCGCCTGATCCGGGCGCTGTGGCGCGCAGGCCGCTGGCTGGCCGATCCGGCCTCGCACGGGCTGGCGGCGGAAATCCTGTCGGCGCGGCGATACCTTGATCTGCCCGCTGAAATCATCGAGCGCGCACTGTCGGGGACGTTCACAGTGACGCCGCAGGGGCTGCAGCGCGAAGCGCCCGGTTTCATCGGCTTCCACGATGGCGCGGCGGGGTTTCCCTGGCGCAGTCAGGCGCAGTGGATTGCCGGGCAGCTGGCCCGGCGCAACGGGCTGGACCAGCAGACGGCGATGGAAACAGCAGGGACCGTCTTCCGCAGCGATCTGTACCGTGCCGCCCTGCAGGGCACTGGCGCGGAATTGCCGGGCGCCGCCGCGAAACCGGAGGGCGGTTTTGGCGCGCTGCACACGGCTGGCGGAGAATCGGAACCGGTCGGCCTGCTGCAAAACCGGTTTTTCGATGGCCGTGTTTTTGATCCCCTGGCTGCGGACTGATGAAAAAGCAGGCAGCTTTCCAGCCTGCCACGCTGCAACGCAGAATTTCTTGCTGCATGAGCAAAGAAACCTTTGGCGCGGGCCGGGCCTTGCGGCAATCTGAGGTCAGACAGGCAACGGTGCCTGACTGAGAATTTTCCCGAAGACCGGGGTTCACTGAGCAAAGCCGCTCGACCCACCGCCACTCCTCCCGGCGGTGCGTGTCAGCGGCTTTTTTCTGTTCCGGCGCCTGCCGCCGGGCACAGCTAGGAAAAGGAACCAACCCGATGAAACGACTGATCATGGCGCTTGCGGCCTCAACTGCACTGACCGGGCCGGCGCTGGCGGCCACTCTGGAGCTGGAAAAGGATGTGCTGACCTTCGGCTTTATCAAGCTGACGGATATGGCGCCGCTGGCGGTGGCCTATGAGCAGGGTTTTTTCGATGACGAGGGGCTGTTTGTGACGCTGGAGGCGCAGGCGAACTGGAAGGTTCTGCTGGATGGGGTGATCAGCGGCACGCTGGACGGCGCCCATATGCTGGCAGGCCAGCCGCTGGCCGCGACCATCGGCTATGGCACCGAGGCGCATATCGTCACGCCGTTTTCGATGGATCTGAACGGCAACGGCATCACCCTGTCCAATGAAGTGTGGGAGATGATGAAGCCGGCGCTGCCCAGGGACGCGGACGGCAGGATCGCGCATCCGGTCTCCGCTTCCCATCTGAAGCCGGTGATCGAGGCGTTCAACGCCAAGGGGAAGCCCTTCAACATGGGCATGGTGTTCCCGGTGTCCACCCATAACTACGAGCTGCGCTACTGGCTGGCGGCAGGCGGCATCAGCCCCGGCTACTATTCGCCCGAGAATGTGACCGGGCAGATCGGCGCCGAGGCGTTCCTGTCGGTGACGCCGCCTCCGCAGATGCCCGCGACGCTGGAGGCCGGCACCATCTCCGGCTACTGCGTGGGGGAGCCGTGGAACCAGCAGGCGGTGTTCAAGGGCATCGGGGTGCCGGTGATCACCGATTTCGAGCTGTGGAAGAACAACCCGGAGAAGGTGTTCGGCATCACCGCGGAATTTGCCGAGGAAAACCCGAACACCACGCTGGCGGTGGTCAAGGCGCTGATCCGCGCGGCCCAGTGGCTGGATGAAAACGGCAACGCCAACCGCCCCGAAGCGGTGGAGATCCTGTCGCGGCCCGAGTACGTCGGCGCCGATTACGAGGTGATCGCCAATTCGATGACCGGCACCTTCGAGTATGAGAAGGGCGACAAGCGCGACGTCCCGGATTTCAACGTGTTCTTCCGCTACAACGCGACCTATCCGTTCTATTCGGATGCGGTCTGGTACCTGACGCAGATGCGCCGCTGGGGGCAGATTGCCGAGCCCAAGCCGGACAGCTGGTATGACGAGGTTGCCCGCTCTGTCTACAAGCCGGAGATCTACCTGGAAGCCGCACAGATGCTGGTGGATGAGGGGCTTGCCAGCCCCGGGGACTTCCCCTGGGACAGTGACGGCTACAAGGCCCCGACGCCCGCAGAGGACATCATCGACGGCATCCCCTTCGATGGCAAAGCGCCCAACGCCTATATCGACAGCCTGCCGATCGGACTGAAGTCCGGCCAGACCGTCGTTGGCAGCGCCATTCAGGGCTGACCCCGGACAGGAGGGCAGGGGGGCGGTGCGCCCGCAGGAGCGGGCGGCGTTCCCTGTCCTCAGCAATTCCCAGAGGACGACACCATGACGATTGCCGACCCCGACACGCTGCGCCCCGCCAGTGACCAGAAGGAGGCCCGCCGCGCGCGGCTTTTCACCCGCATCAGCAAGCTGGACGGCTGGTTCCAGGTCTTTGGACTGGCCTGGCTCACCCCGGTGCTGAAAGCCGCCGCCGGGGACAATCCCAGGGCGCAGATCAGGGAAATCTGGCGGCTGCTGGCGGTTCCCGTCATCGCCATCGCCGCGTTCCTGATGCTGTGGGCCGTGCTGGCGCCCAAGGTGCAGACCTCGCTGGGCGCCATCCCCGGCCCTGCTGCAGTCTGGGCCGAGGCGGTGAACCTGCACCAGGATGCGCAGGCCAAGGCCGCCAAGGAGCGCGCCCACGCCGAGAAGGTGGAGGCCCGCAACCAGCGGTTCATCGACCGCGGCCAGCCGGAGCGGGTGAAGGATATCCCCTTTACCGGCGCGCCGTCTTATTACCAGCAGATCGGGACCTCGATCCTGACGGTCTTCTTCGGGTTCCTGATTGCCGCCGCCGTGGCGATCCCGCTGGGCATCCTGGCCGGGCTGTCACCGGCTGCAAACGCGGCCATCAACCCGCTGGTGCAGATCTTCAAGCCGGTGTCGCCGCTGGCCTGGCTGCCGATCGTGACCATGGTGGTCTCGGCGCTTTATGCCAGCAACGACGGGCTGTTCGCAAAATCCTTTCTGGTCTCTGCCATCACGGTCACCCTGTGCTCGCTGTGGCCTGCGCTGATCAATACCGCGCTGGGGGTGGCCTCCATCGACAAGGACCTGGTGAATGTCTCCAAGGTTCTGAAAATGAACACCTGGACCAAGATCACCAAGCTGGTGCTGCCGTCGGCGCTGCCGCTGATCTTCACCGGGCTGCGGCTGTCGCTGGGGGTCGGCTGGATGGTGCTGATCGCGGCTGAGATGCTGGCGCAGAACCCGGGCCTTGGCAAATTCGTCTGGGACGAGTTTCAGAACGGCTCCAGCCAGTCGCTGGCCCGGATCATTGTTGCGGTGCTGACCATCGGTATCATCGGCTTCCTCCTGGACCGGGTGATGTACGCGCTGCAGTCGCTGTTTACCTTCACGAACAACCGGTGAGCCGCCATGAGCATTCTTGAATTCAAACATGTCTCCAAGAGCTATGGCGAGGGCACCCGCCGCACGCAGGTTCTGAACGGCATCAATCTGGAGGTGCAGGAGGGCGAGTTCCTGGTGCTCCTGGGCTTTTCCGGCACCGGCAAGACAACCCTGATCAACCTGATGGCCGGGCTGGAGCAGCCGTCGCAAGGATCGGTTACCTGCCGGGGTAAAGCCATCACCGGCCCCGGTCCTGAGCGCGGCGTGGTTTTTCAGACCTATTCGCTGATGCCGTGGCTGACGGTGAACGGCAATATCGGCCTTGCGGTGGACACCGTGTTTCCCGGCCTGCCCAAGGCGGAGAAGCAAGCAAAGGTCGATCACTATGTGAAAATGGTCGGCCTCAGCCACGCTGCGCACCGCCGCCCGGCAGAGCTGTCGGGGGGGATGCGCCAGCGGGTTAACGTGGCGCGGGCGCTGGCGATGGACCCGGAGATGCTCTTGCTGGATGAGCCGCTGTCGGCGCTGGATGCGCTGACGCGGGCCAATCTGGCGGATGAGATCGAAGCCATCTGGGAGGCGGACAAGAAGACCTGCGTGCTGATCACCAACGACGTGGACGAGGCCATTCTGCTGGCCGACCGCATCCTCGTGCTGAACCCGGGCGGCAGCCTGGGGGAAGAGTTCACCGTCGCCCTTCCCCGCCCGCGCGACCGCTCCGCGATGAACACGGACGAGAGCTTCAAGCATCTGCGGGCGGCGGTCACCTCCTGCCTGATGGACGTTGGCATCAAGGCGCGGGCCGAGGGGTCGAAGACCCTGCCGGATGTGACACCGATTCACGGGCTGCCGGCGGCTGTGGCGGAGGCCGCGAAGTCGATCACCGGGGAGCGGTTTCTGGATTTCTCGCAGCTGCACAAGATCTATCCGACCCCCAAGGGGCCGCTGACGGTGGTCGAGGATTTCAACCTCAAGATCAGCAAGGGCGAGTTCATCTCGCTGATCGGCCATTCCGGCTGCGGCAAGTCCACGGTGCTGACCATGGCCGCCGGGCTGAACCCGATTTCAAAGGGGGCGATCAAGCTGGACCGCCGCCATGTGGAGGGTGCCGACCCGGAACGCGCGGTGGTGTTCCAGTCGCCCAACCTGTTCCCCTGGCTGACCGCGCGGGAGAATTGCGCCATTGGGGTCGACAAGGTCTATCCCAAGTCCAGCCAGGCGGAACGGCAGGACGTGGTCGAATATTACCTGGAGCGCGTCGGCCTGGCGGATGCGATGGACAAGCCCGCACATGCGATGTCGAACGGCATGCAGCAGCGGGTCGGCATCGCCCGCGCCTTTGCCTTGTCGCCCAAGCTTCTGCTGCTGGATGAACCCTTCGGCATGCTCGACAGCCTGACCCGCTGGGAGCTGCAGGAGGTGCTGATGGAGGTCTGGAGCCGCACCAGGGTGACCGCCATCTGCGTCACCCATGATGTCGATGAGGCGATCCTGCTGGCTGACCGGGTGGTGATGATGACCAACGGGCCGCAGGCCACCATCGGCAAGATCACCGACGTGGACCTGCCGCGCCCGCGCAGCCGCAAGGCGCTGCTGGAACACCCGGATTACTACACCTACCGGCAGGAGGTGCTCGATTTTCTGGAGGAATACGAGCACGGGGCAAAACCCAAGCCCAAACCTGCCGCAGACAAGATTGCAGCGGAGTGAGAGCATGACCCAGAAACTCGTCATTATCGGGGCCGGCATGGCCTCTGGCCGGGTGATCGAGCATCTGCTCGACGCGGATCCCGGCGCCTATGATATCACCCTGTTCAACGCCGAGCCGCGCGGCAATTACAACCGCATCATGCTGAGCCCGGTGCTGTCGGGCGAAAAGACCTATGAGGAGATCGTCACCCATTCGGACGACTGGTACGCGGAGCGCGGCGTCACCTGCCGCTTCGGCGAGCATGTGGTGAAAATCGACCCCGAGATGAAAGTGGTCGAGGGCGAAAACGGCCATGTGCCTTTTGACAAGCTGGTGATCGCCACCGGCTCTGCCCCCTTTGTCATCCCGGTGCCGGGCCACGACCTGCCGGGGGTGATTTCCTACCGCGACCTGGATGACACCAACGCGATGATCGAAGCCGCCGCCAAGGGCGGCAAGGCGGTGGTGATCGGCGGCGGCCTTTTGGGGCTGGAGGCTGCCGCAGGGCTCAAGGAGCGCGGCATGGATGTGACCGTGCTGCACCTGACGGGCCACCTGATGGAGCGCCAGCTGGATGAGGCCGCGGGGTATCTGCTGCGCAAGGATCTGGAGGCGCGCGGCATCACCGTGAAAACCCAGGCCGCGACCAAGGCGATCCTGGGCGAGGACCGGGCGCAAGCGGTGCTGCTGGAAAGCGGCGAGACGCTGGGCGCTGACCTGGTGGTGATGGCGGTGGGCATCCGCCCGGAAACCCGGCTGGCCACTGACGCGCAGCTGGATGTGGCGCGCGGGATCGAGGTGAACGCGCAGATGCAGACCTCCGACCCGGATATCTATGCCGTGGGGGAATGCGTGGAGTTCGGCGGCCATCTGTTCGGCCTCGTCGCGCCGCTCTACGATCAGGCCAGGGTGCTGGCGGACAGCCTGCTGGACCAGCCCAACGCCTTTGCCGTCAAGGAACTGGCGACCAAGCTCAAGGTCACCGGCTGCGACCTGTTCAGCGCCGGGGATTTTGCCGAGGGCGAGGGGCGCGAGGACATCGTGTTCCGCGACCCGGCGCGCGGCATCTACAAGCGGCTGGTGATCGAGGACGGCCGGCTGGTCGGCGCGGTCATGTACGGCGACACCGCAGACGGCAGCTGGTTCTTTGGCTTGATCAAGGACGGCACCGGTATCGAGGAGATGCGCGGGACGCTGATCTTTGGACCGGCCTTTCAGGGGGGCGCCTCCGCGGACCCTCTGTCAGCCGTTGCAGCCTTGCCGCCTGAGGCGGAGATCTGCGGCTGCAACGGCGTCTGCAAGGGACAGATCACCCGCGCCATCGAAGGCGGCGCAACAGACCTTGGCGCGATCCGCGCCACGACCAAGGCCAGCGCCTCCTGCGGCACCTGCACCGGGCTGGTGGAACAGCTGCTGGCGGTGACACTGGGCGATGGCTACGCGGCGCCGCAGGCGCAGCCGGTCTGCGGCTGCACCAGCCACACCCACGAGGACGTGCGCCGCCTGATCAAGTCGCAGGAGCTGAAAAGCCAGGCCGCGGTCTGGCAGGAGCTGGGCTGGACCACCCCGAACGGCTGCCATGTCTGCCGCCCGGCGGTGAACTATTACCTGCTGGCGGACTGGCCGCTGGAATACCGCGACGATCCGCAAAGCCGTTTCGTGAACGAGCGCAAGCACGCCAACATCCAGAAGGACGGCACCTTCTCGGTGGTGCCGCGGATGTGGGGCGGCCTCACCACCCCGGATGAGCTGCGCGCCATTGCTGATGCTGCCGACAAATACGCGGTGCCGACGGTCAAGGTGACAGGCGGCCAGCGCATCGACCTTTTGGGTGTCCGGGGCGAGGACCTGCCTGCGATCTGGGGTGATCTGAACCGGGCCGGGCTGGTCTCGGGCCATGCCTATTCCAAGGGGCTGCGCACGGTGAAGACCTGCGTCGGCACCGATCATTGCCGGTTCGGCACGCAGGATTCGACCGGGCTGGGCATCAAGCTGGAGCAACACCTGTGGGGTTCCTGGACCCCGCATAAGCTGAAGCTGGCGGTCTCCGGCTGCCCGCGCAACTGCGCCGAGGCGACCTGCAAGGACATCGGCGTGGTCTGCGTCGACAGCGGCTATGAAATCCATGTGGGCGGCGCCGCGGGGATGGAGATCAAGGGCACCGAGCTGCTGTGCAAGGTAGCCACCGAAGACGAGGCGATCGAGGTGATTTCGGCGATGACCCAGATCTACCGCGAAAACGCCCGGTACCTGGACCGCATTTACAAATGGCTGGACCGGGTCGGGCTCGACTGGGTGAAGGCGCAGATCGTGGACGACACGGAGAACCGCAGGGCGCTGGCGGAGCGGTTTCAGCTGTCGCAATCGGTCTACCGCAGGGACCCCTGGGCGGAACATGCGCAGGACAGCGCCACAAGGGCGCAATACGCGCCGCTTGCCAATCTCACACTGGAGGCCGCGGAATGAACTGGATCGACATCGGCCATATCGAAGACATCCCGCTGCATGGCGCGCGGGTGGTGAAAACCCCGGCGGGCTGCGTTGCCCTGTTCCGCACCGGCGCGGCGGAAGTATTTGCCGCCGACGACCGCTGCCCGCACAAGGGCGGGCCGCTGTCCGAGGGCATCGTGCACGGCCAAAGCGTGACCTGCCCGCTGCACAACTGGGTGTTCGATCTGAACACCGGCGCGGCGCAGGGCGCGGATGAGGGCCGGATCGGCACCTACCCGGTCCGGGTGGACGGCGGCCGCCTGCTGATCGACGGCGATGCCGTCGGCAAGCGGAGCGCGGCGTGATGGCGGGAACGGCTTGCCAGGAGGTCCGCTCGGCCTGCCCCTATTGCGGCACCGGCTGCGGCGTGCTCTTGCGCCCGGACGGGCAGGGCGGGCTGGCGGTGCGCGGCGATCCGGAGCATCCGGCCAACCGGGGGCGGCTGTGCTCCAAGGGGCTGGCATTGGGGGAAACCCTGGGGCTAGAGGGCCGCTTGCTGGCGCCGCGGGTGCAGGGCCGCGAAACCGATTGGGACAGCGCGCTGGACCTGGTCGCGGCCAGGTTCCGGCAGGCGGTGGAGCAGCACGGCCCGGACAGTGTCGGCTTCTATCTGTCGGGCCAGATGCTGACCGAGGATTACTATGTCGCCAACAAGCTGATGAAGGGCTTTCTCGGCTCCGCCAATATCGACACCAATTCGCGCCTGTGCATGGCCTCCACCGTGGCGGGCCACAAACGCGCCTTTGGCACCGACACAGTGCCCGGCACCTATGAGGACCTGGACGAGGCCGATCTGATTGTTCTCGTCGGCTCCAACCTGGCCTGGTGCCACCCGGTTCTGCATCAGCGCATTCTGGCGGCCCGCGCGGCGCGCGGCACCAAACTGGTGGTGATCGACCCGCGCCGCACCGCCAGCTGCGATCAGGCGGACCTGCATCTGAAACTGCGGGCCGGCAGCGATGTGGCGCTGTTCAACCGGCTGCTGGCGGCGCTTCACCAAGGCGGCGCGCTGGATGCGGAGTATCTGCAGCATGTGAATGGGCTGGGCGCGGCGCTGGCCGCTGCCGCTGCGGAGGATGCCTCTGTGACCGGGTTGCCGGAGGGAGAACTCAAGGCGTTCTGCGATCTGTGGATGCGCACCGGAAAGGTGGTGACGGTGTTCAGCCAGGGGGTGAACCAGTCTACCTCCGGCGCGGACAAGGTGAACGCCATCCTGAATTGCCATCTGGCCGCGGGCCGGATTGGCAAGCCGGGCTGCGGGCCGTTCTCGGTGACCGGCCAGCCCAATGCGATGGGCGGGCGCGAGGTTGGCGGGCTGGCCAATATGCTGGCCTGCCACATGGATCTGGACAACAGAAGCCACCGGGCTGCGGTGCAGGCGTTCTGGGGGGCGCCTGCGATGCCTGACCGCGCCGGCCTGAAGGCGGTCGACCTGTTCCGCGCCGCGGGCGACGGGCGGCTCAAGGCGCTGTGGATCATCCACACCAACCCTGCAGTGACCATGCCGGAGGCCGATGCTGTATCGGCCGCCATCAAGGCCTGCAAGTTCACCGTGGTCAGCGACATCACCGCCGCAACCGACACCGCGCGGCTGGCGGATGTGCTGCTGCCAGCCGCCGCCTGGGCCGAGAAGGACGGCACCGTTACCAATTCGGACCGCACCATCAGCCGTCAGCGCGCTGTCCTGCCGCCGCCGGGCGAGGCCCGCCCCGACTGGGATATTCTGGCCGATGCGGGCCGGCGCATGGGCTGGGGCGCGGTGTTTGATTACCAGTCTCCGGCGCAGGTCTTCCGTGAGCATGCGGCCTTGTCCGGGCTGGCGGGCAGTTTCGGGCTGGATTTCGATATCTCTGGCCTCAGCACCCTGTCCGATGCAGGCTATGACGGGCTGGCCCCGGTGCGCTGGCCGGTCAGCCGGACCCGCCAGGGCGGGCGGTTCTTTGCGGACGGGCGGTTCTTTCACCCGGACGGCAAGGCCCGCATGCTGGCGGTCCGGCACCGGCCCCCGGAGGCCGCCCCGGACCGCCAGTACCCGTTCCGCCTGAACACCGGCCGCATCCGTGACCAGTGGCACACGATGACCCGCACCGGCAAGGCGCCGCGCCTGTCGGGCCACCTGGCCGAGCCTTTTGCGGATATCCACCCGGAGGACGCCCGGCGGCTGGGTGTGCAGCCTGCGGAGCTGCTGCGGCTCAGCAGCCCGCAGGGGCAAGCTATCCTGCGCGCCCGGATCACTGCGGACGTGCAGCCCGGCGACCTGTTTGTGCCGATCCACTGGACCGGCGAAACCGCCCCTGCGGCGCGCATCGGTGCCCTTGTCGCAGCGGCGGTTGATCCGGTCTCGGGCCAGCCCGAAAGCAAGGCTGCCGTTGTTGCGGCGGAACGCTGGCAGCCCGCCTGGTACGGCTTTGCGGTTTCCTTGCGGCCGATGCGCCCGCGGGCGGAGTACTGGGCCGTGGCACGCACCGGCACCGGGTACCGGGCGGAACTGGCCGGGCTGGCCCCGCTTGCGGATCCGGAGGTGGTTGCGCGGGATCTGTTTGCGCTGCCGCAGGCAGATGTGCAGGTGATGACAGACCGCCGCAAGGGCATTGCCCGGCTGGCCCTGCATCAGGAAGGCAAGGTCATGGCCGCCCTGTTCACCGCGCCGGAGCCGGTGGCGGTTCGCCGGGACCACCTGGCTGGGCTGCCGGGCACCAATGCCCAGGATATCCTCACCGGCGTTCCCGCATCGGGCCGGCCCGACCCCGGCCCGGTGGTCTGCGCGTGTTTCAGCGTCGGAGCCAATACGATTGTGCACGCCATCGAAAGAGGCGGGCTGATGAGCGTTGCGGAGGTCGGCGCGGCCTTGCAGGCGGGCACAAACTGCGGCTCCTGCCGCCCCGACATTGCAGAGCTGCTGGCACGGCGCGCGTTCCGGCAGGCGGCGGAATAGGACGGGCGCAGATGCGTTATGCCTTTCACCCCTTGCGGTGTCAGGGATCCGTGTCTGGCGCTGGCCGGTCAGCGGCTTTTCCCGCAGTGGCCAAAAACCGGCGGGCAGCCCAAGGGCGCCCGCCGCAGTCTTCGGGACGTCAGCTCACAGCAGCCAGGTTTTCACCAGCGCGCCATCGTACATCATGCCGCCGCCCTCGCCGCGCACCATAAGGCCCATCTCGCGGTAGAGCGCGGTGCGCTTGGCGGTGTCGAGCTCGCCCTTGGCCTGCAGCAGCAGCGCGTCGAAATCCTGCCGTTTGAACCGGGTGTCGTTCCAGCCGGCATCGGATTTGCAGGCGGTGGAGAACATCTGGTCCTGCACCGGGCGCCCGCCACAGTCGGAGGCGCAGAAGGGGGCATTGTTCCAGACCTCGGACCAGCAGCCGTCGCTGGGCACGCGTTCGATCTGCAGCGGGATGCCGGCCTTGGCCGCGCTTTGCTGAAACAGTGCCGCGGCATCCACCGCGCCGGGGGAGGCATTGCCGGGCACTTTCAGGACAACCGGGCCGTCATGGCCGGACTTCTGATAGTGATGGCGGGCCTGATCCAA
>NZ_CP083557.1 GCF_025144465.1 Leisingera sp. S132 | reverse complement strand
GTCCCGCCCTCACTCCTCACGGAAACGGGTATGGCACGCTGAACAGGTTTGGCTCAGCATCATGAACACACCGTCGGCAGGCATCTGGGACAGGGCCTCGGCACTTGGACTGCTGCCCATCATTGCGCCGCCGCCCATCATGCTGCCGCCCATCATGCTTCCTGAACCCATATGAGATGATCCCATCATTGTGCTGTTGGACATCCTGCCTGCCCCTTGGGCTTCTGACATCATCAAGCCGTTCTGCGCCGCCGAGGCCAGACCATCAGAATAGGTCTGCAATCTTTCCGCGAGATCGACGAAATCCTCCCAGTCGGTCCATATGTCAGCCTTGGCTTCAGATGGATGCCTATTTGAACCTTCTGGAAAGAGCGCCGTCAGGACATCACCTGCATGGGCTCCGATTTTTTTTGCCTCTCTGCGGACTGCGGCTGCATCATAGGCCGTTTTTCCCTGCATCATCGGAGCCAGCACTTTCATGCTGTCTTTCATAACTCCCATGCCATCCATCCGTTCCTTAACGACCCCTGTTGCACCGCTATGGGCATGAGCAGCTACAGCAATGAGCGACGCCAATGCGGCGCCGGAAACCAGTTTGGAAAGTGTCATCTTGTTTTCCTGAAATAATTTGAGATTGCGCTTTGAAGGCGCAGGATCAGCATTCAGGAAAGGTAACGGGGCGGCGGCGGATCAAAGCCAGTGATCGTAAACCGCCTCAACAGGGCCAGCGGCATATCATGACGAGAGATCTGCATGCTTGGCCGCATTGAAAGGCAATTGCCTATGAGAACAGCGAAACCACCACAGAGCGAACTGCCATGACAGTGTTCAGTATGGCTACTGCCCGCCTGTTCTTGATCAGTGTCCTGAACAGTGACAGTGATATGCGCTCCGCCGCCAGCCCCATGTGCATTTGCCTGACTTGCAGACAGGAAGATAACTGCGACGAGTAGACCCGCAGCCAGCAGCAAATACCCGATTTCCAGTCTGGCAAAAAGGCGCACTGCTCAGTTTATCCCGTTTTCGTGGCTAAGTTCACGGACACAGGCAACGATGCCTTTCCTACCCATCCGGGTCAAGCGGCCGACCGTCGCGTTTCACTCTGCTGGACCACGCGGCTTGTTCATTTGGGAGCTTAAATTTATGCACTCGAAGATAAGCAGGAAAGCCTTCTGCAAGGACTGCTCGCTCGCTGCAGAGTGTTTTCAATACTGCGCAAACAGAGAAGCAAGCGAAGCTGCCTCTGATACACTTCGCGACAAATCTCTCTCGAACCTTGCCGCAGTGTTCGTATATTTCAAACAAGTATGAGCAACACCCCCCATATTCTGGTGGTCGACGATCACCGCGAAATCCGGTCTGCGGTCACACGTTACCTGGAGAAAAACGGCTTGCGGTCCTCCGCCGCCAAAGACGCCAAAGAAATGGATGCGATGCTCGCGTCCGGAAGCTTCGATCTGGTTGTTCTGGATGTGATGATGCCAGGTGAGGACGGGTTGTCGGTTTGCAAACGCTTATCTCAAGAAGGGCAATTCCCAGTGCTGCTGTTGACCGCCTTGGGCGAGGAGCACGACCGGATCACCGGGCTGGAGACCGGTGCAGACGATTACTTGGCCAAACCTTTTAACCCGCGCGAGCTGCTGGCCCGCATTCGGGCCATCCTGCGCCGTACAGCAAAGGAAGAACCACCCGCAGGCCGCTTGGCAGGAAAACGCGTGAAGTTCGGGCAATGTGTTTTGGATAGCGACAGGCGGGTGATCCTTGACAGCGCAGGACAAGAGACGGCGTTGACCGGCTCCGAATTCAAGCTGCTAATCGTGCTGCTAGAGCGTAACCGCCTGGTACTGAGCCGCGATCAGTTGATGGATCTGACCGCTGGCCGTGCAGCGGCGCCAATGGATCGGACAATTGACAATCAGATCAGCCGCCTCCGCCGCAAGATCGAGAGTGATCCCTTGCGCCCGCGCCTGATTACTACGGTTCGCAATGGCGGATACTGCTTGTCCGTAGATATCGAGGTTCTGGATCAATGAGTTTTGCTCCGCGCAGATTGCGGTCGCAGTTAGTGCTTTTGGTCGTGCTGGCGCTGGCCGCCGCACAAGCCGTAAGCCTGTTCTTCTTGTCTGGGGAACGCAGCCTAGCGATCCGGGCTGCGATGAGCACCGAAGCAGCCGGCAGGGCAGCCAATGTCGCAAGGCTGATTGAAGAAGCTCCCCCGTCCCTTCACCCCTCGATTATCCGGGCTGCCAATTCTCCCTTGGTGCGTTTCGAACTGAGCGATGGCCCGAACGTAACGCACACTTCACATGACACCGATGGTGCTGCCGAGGCACGGGTTCGCGCACTACTGGGCGGAGACACCAACCGGGAGATCAGGGCTGAACTGCACGAGACTGATAGTGCTGGACTGCCACTTCCGTATCTGGAACCAGAGATGGCTGAGATCCATCGGGAAATGATGCGCGGCCAGATGCTGGCAATTGAATTGAACCTGTCAATTGCGCTGAGCGATGGCCAATGGCTGAACGCAGCGACATTGTTCGAGCGGCCACCGCTGCAATGGTCCTTACAGCCGACTATCACTTTTGCCCTCAGCGCAGGCTTCATCCTGGCTGTAATTTTTCTGTTTGTGCTGACCCGTGTCACGGCTCCACTGCGCATGCTTTCTTCAGCGGCGGAAAACCTGGGGGGTGAGAAAGCTACTGAACCGCTTCCCTCAGAAGGGCCTCTGGAGGTACAAGAGCTCATCCATGCGTTCAACAGGATGCAGCATCGAATAACCAGCCTGGTTGCCGAGCGTACCCGGATGCTTGCCGCATTAGGCCACGACCTGCGCTCACCGCTGACAGCCATGCGGGTGCGGGCAGAGTTTGTGGAAGACGATGAAACCCGCTGTAGCATGATATCCCTTATCGGGGAGATGCAGAGCATGGTCGAAACAACACTCTCCTTTGCCCGTGGTTTGGCGGACGCAGAAGAGCCTGAAGATTGCGAGCTGGGCAGTTTTCTCCAAGCTTTACGAAACGACATGCTGAACGGTTTTGAACTGCTGCCTGGGGATCCCGTCCAGATCTGCCTGCGGCAGAACGCCATCCGCAGGGCTCTGCGCAATGTGATTGAAAACGCGCTGAGGTATGGCGGCGCGGCGCAGGTTGAATATCGATTACAGGACGGCGGCGCGGTAATCACAGTGTCGGACCCAGGACCGGGTATTCCGGAAACTGACTTGGAGCGTGTATTCGATCCCTTCACGCGATTGGAAGAGTCTCGCTCGCTTGAAACCGGCGGACACGGGCTGGGGCTGTCGATTGCCCGCACCATCCTGCGCGCGCATGGCGGCAGCCTCACATTGCGCAACCAGCCAGTGGGCGGTCTCTGCGCCGTGCTGAAGCTGCCGCTTGGACAGTGAGACCGGCTATTTTCGGATACACACCGATACAAATCACGGGCCGTACAGGCGTTGACCTTCCCGCGCTGGAAGGCCGCAAATCTAATGGCCGCCAGGACGGCTCCCGCAACGGTGGCAACTTTAGAAATTGGACGGTGAAGACATGAACAGAACGGGCCTTTTACTTGCAATAGCAGTGATTGCCGTCGGCGGATTTGCCATGTGGGGCGTTTCCCGGCCAACAGAGCAGAAGCCGGGAGCAGCGGAAGCCACATTGGAGAGCGTAGCTATTGTTGAGGTTAAGCTGCCCGAGACCCTTTCTGAAAACGCACAGGTCGGAAAACGCATCTTTGAAGCCAAATGCGCATCCTGCCATGGCGAAAACGCCGCTGGTCAGGAAGGGGTTGCCCCGCCGCTGGTTCACAAGATCTATGAGCCAAGCCACCACTCCGATACCGCATTCCTGCTGGCTGCCAAAAACGGCGTACGAGCACATCACTGGCGGTTCGGAAACATGCCGCCAGTGCCCGGAGTGACTGATGGCGAAGTCAACCTGGTGACACGCTACGTGCGCGAGCTGCAGCGCGCAAACGGGATCCAATGAGATCGGACGGACTTGCCAGCATAGCTTCTTCCGCCAGAAGGCTGGGCTGCAGCGCTGCTGGATGTCAGCATTTCACTGCCGGCATTAAATCCGCTTTCTGAGGTTCCAACAGAAACCCCAGGATCTCCTTGTAGCGTATCCGGGTATCTTCGAGCTGCTGATAAAAGCGGAACAGCTCTTTCAGCGGAGCTGAGAAATCCTTATGCGCCGCCAATACCGCGATCAGAGCGCCCAGAGTGATGCGTTCCTCAAGCACAAAGTACCCGCCTAGCGAATAAAAGAGGAACGGTGTCAGAGCGGTCAGGAAATTGTTCAACGCCTTGGCAAAGAACTTCACCCGGTGGATACGTCTGCGGATCGCCTCCAACTGCCGCAACGAGGCCATTGTAAGCAGCACATCTCTGGGGCGGTCCTGTTCAGGGTTCAGCTGTTCCGTTAGACCGCGGGTAAGTCTCCGCATCTCCTGAATACGTTCCCGGCTCAGCCGGTTTACGATACGCTGCAAATAGGGCAGCAGAAACAGTTGCAGCGGCAGAACAGTCAGTGCCGAAGCACCCAGGATCGGATCCTGTATGAACATGAACAGCAGGATTGTAAGCAAGGTTCCGCCCTGGGTCACCGGAAGCGCAACCAGATCCGCTGCAAAGCCGCCAATCGGCTCTGCTTCCTGCCCCAGAATTTGCGGAAGCTCGCTTTTTCGCGGGCGGCCGGCTTGTTTGCGCCAACGACAATAGATGAGCAGCCGGAGACGTCTGAGACAGCGTTCGGCAAGCCGCCCTTTCAGCACATTCAGCAAGTACTTCCCGACACCGTTCAGCGTGATTGCCAGCAGAAAAACACCGCTTAGAACTGCCAGATGCTGCGTAGCAGTCAGATCATATCCCAGCAGGCGCAGCGGTGCGTGCGATTTGCTCAATACGTTATTCACGATCTGCTTGGGCAGTTCCAACGATAGATACAACACAGGCAATAAAGACAGGCTCAGAAGCAGTAGGAAAAACTGCTGCCGGCGCGTGGTCCGGGCAATGTGGGTAACTAGGTTCCGGTCAAGACCGGCGACGGACACGGTCAACGCGGTCGCAAGGCTGGCGGAGGAACGCGCAAGCCGCAAATGGAGCGCCCGGCCGAGCAGCGCAGCCGCAGAGACTGCCAGCAGCGCCGGGGCCAGCAGTAGAACCAGATGCATTGCTGGATGCAGCCATTCCGGCGAGGCTTCATTAAGTCTGAAGCCCAGCCAATTCGCGACGCCATGGACGAAAGAGAAGAGTTCTGGAAAAGATTGCTCGGCAGGCATTGAACACAGTTGGCAAAAGGAAAGAAAAGGCGCGGCAAATCAAAAGATTTACCGCGCAGTGGGGCGCCAGCTGCATTTTCGTGAGTGGTATGGCGCCCGGGAGTGTTACTCTATAGCGACTTTTCCATACATGCCGGATTCATAGTGACCCGGGATCAGGCAGGCGAATTCGAATGTACCGCCATTGCTGAAGTTCCAGATGACTTCGCCGCGTTTGCCAGGAGCCAGGGTGACGGCATTCGGCGTATTGTGCATTTCCATCCCGCCAGCCATTGCCTGCTTGTGCATGGCGTTTCGTTCTTGGGTATCCAGAACGAATTCGTGGTCCAGTTCACCTTTGTTCACCACCATGAAGCGGATGGTCTCACCCTGCTTGAACTCCATGGATGAGGGGGAGAAAATCATTTCTCCGTCGTCGGTTTCTTTCATAATCACTTTCACTGTGCGGCTAACCTTGCTGCGGTTTCCGGGCATGCCGGCCGCCATCTGCTCGCCGTGGCTGCCATGGGCGCCTTGGCCGTCGCCGTGGCCCGAAACACCGGCCAGAACAGGTGTGCTGGTCAGAGCAGCCAGCGCCGCGGAAATGAAAAGCTTCTTCATTGGTATCTCCATGATTTCGAGAGGGGAAATTACCCTTCCGCCGCCGGAACTATGGCGGAAAGGGGATCCACCAGACCGGGCTGTCCCAGCCTGGCGTCAGAGTTCAGAACATCAGGCGGGTTCCGAAGACGACCGAGAACACACCGTTCTCTTCACCGCTGGCGCGCAGCAGATCCGCTGTGCCGCCAAAGGATTCCTCGTAGTTTACGCCGATGTAGGGAGAGACCGCCCGGTCAATCAGGTCGTAGCTCAGCCGCAGACCTGCTTCGACCGTGGCGCCGCCTGCTGCTTGATCGTAGGCTGGATCATCCTGCAGCGGCACTGTCAGCTCTAGGTTCGGAGTCAGGATCAGGCGGTTGGTCAGCGCAGCCTCATACTCTCCCTCGAACCGGAAGAATGAGTTGTCCGACAGGTACAGGTCGGCGTCGATTTCGAACCACTGCGGCGCCAGCCCCTTGAGGCCCAGCACCGCGTTGTAGCGATCAGGCAAGCCGTCTGGCGTGCTGGCCTGCACCCCAACCACTGCATCAAAAAAGGTAGACACCGGGAACTGCAGCCTCAGCTGGTTTTCCAGGGCTTCAAGCTCGCCCGATCCCTGAACCCTTTCCCCTTCACTGCGCCAGACAAGTTTCAGCTCATCGGTGCCGATCATGGCATCGAAATCCCAAACAAAGGCGTCCTCACCGTCGCTTTGCCTGTATTCTAGCTGCTCTGCCTGAAAGCCGTAGATCAGCTGCTCTGCCCTGGCAGGGGCGGAACAAAGTGCCGCCGCGCCGGCAGCGGCAAAGGCCGCGTTGCGTGTTTTGCTCATGTTTGCGTCTCTTTCTGATCTTGCAGGGTCAAGCGGGGCCGCCTTCGACGATCACTTTGCGGAACATACCCGCGTCAGCGTGGTAGGAGAGGTGGCAGTGAAAGGCCCACTGGCCTGTCGCATCGACTTCGGTTTCAGTGTAGACGGTGGTGCCCGGCGCGATGCTGACAGTGTGTTTGATGGGATCCCTGCGGCCCTTGCCGGTATCCAGGATCGTCCACATGCCATGCAGGTGCATCGGGTGGGCCATCATGGTTTCATTGACGAATTTGAACCGGACCCGTTCGCCGTACTTCAGCCGCAGCGGCTCGGCCTCGGACAGCTTCTTGCCATTGATCGACCAGATGTAGCGCTCCATGTTGCCAGTGAGGCGCAGCTCGATCTCGCGTGTCGCCGGACGGTCCCTGTAGAGCGGCCGGCGGGCGCTGAGATCATCATAGGAGAGGAATTTTCCACCGTTGGCCGCGCTGGGAGTCAGCCCGCTGCCCGCCGCGTAAAAACCCTCCTGTTCGCCGGCCATCACCATCTGATGCCCGTTGTGGTTCATCCCCGCCATTGCGCCGCCTTTGGATGTCTTGGCGCCGCTCACATTGTGCTGGCTATGGTCCATTTCAGCCGTCGGTTCAGCTTTGGCCGGCGCAGCCATGTTGTGCTGACTGTGGTCCATTCCAGCCATGGACGGGCTGTCAGAGGCGGCCGGCATCTGGTGCTGGCTGTGATCCATGCCGGGCATCATCATGACACTGTCGGACATGCCGGTGTCGCTGCGCATCACATGGCCTTCCATGCCCATGTCACCCATCATGCCGGCCATATCGGCCATCGTCAGCCGCGGCTTGGGTCGCATTTGCGGAACTGGCCCAGCCAGCCCCTCGCGCGGCGCCAGGGTGCCGCGCACCATCGCGGTGCGGCCCATGGATTCCGCCAGAATACTATAGGCGCGGTTTTCCTTGGGCTGCACGATCACGTCATAGGTCTCCGCCACCGCAATGCGCAGCTCATCCACGGTGACCGGTTTCACGTCATTGCCGTCAGCCTGCACCACAGTCATTTTCAGACCGGGCAGCCGCACATCAAAATAGGCCATGGCGGAGGAGTTGATCAGCCGCAGCCGGACTTTCTCGCCTGGCTTGAACAGGCCAGTCCAGTTCTGCGCTGTGCTCTGGCCGTTAATCATCGGAGCAAAGCCCTGAACATCCTCGATGTCAGTCGGCATCATTCGCATCCGGCCCCACATCTTGCGGTCTTCCAGCGCCGCCTTCAGGCCCATGCTGCCGGAATCCTGGATCAGGTCCTGCAGCGTGCGCTGCGAGCGGTTGTAGTAATCCGCCGACATCTTGAGATTCCGCATGATCCGCTTGCCGCGGTGCGGGTGGGTGTCAGTCAGTTGCACCACATAGTCGCGGTCCGCCCGCACCGTTTCACCGCGCTTCGGTTCGATGACGATGGCGCCATAGGCCCCGTCCGGCTCTTGAAAGCCGGAATGGCTGTGGAACCAGTAGGTGCCCGCCTGCGTGATCGGAAACTTGTAGGTGAAGGTTTCGCCCGGCTTGATGCCGTCAAAGCTGATCTCCGGCACCCCGTCCTGGTCGAAGGGGAGGATCAGCCCGTGCCAGTGAATCGAGGTGTCCTCGCGCAGGTTGTTTGTCACATTGAGCGTGACCTCTTCGCCTTCCTTCAAGCGCAGGATCGTCGGGGTCTGGCTGTTGTTGTAGCCGACACCGGACTTGCGGAAGTCCCCGGCGTTGATGCCGATCTTGTCCACTGTGATGTCATAGGTCCCGGCCTGGGCCGCGGCAGTCGCGGACAGGGCAAGGGCAGCGCCGGCAATGGCCGTGCGCCAAGGTGCGATGGGTGGCATCGTCAATCCTTTGGTCTGTTGAGATGTTGATCAGTTGGCCCCTGCAGGCATCCGCAAGCGCAGTTTTTGCGCGCCGGAATCAGCCGAAGCAGCAGTCACTCATAGAACGGTGCAATTGCACGCTGCTGCAGTCCTCAAGCGAAGGGAATGCCAAGCAGAGGGCTCAGGTGCTTGGGATCACGTTTTGGGAGGTGGAAGGTGCGCTTCAGGCGCCACAGAAGCCAAGCCGGAATCATTCAGGACGACCGCCAGCTTTCCTGCTTTTTCGGTGATGGAAACTTGCTGCCAGGGCTGCAGTGCAACCGGGACTTCACAGGCCGCAGCCTTGTGGCATGGGCCGGGGCCGGAATGGCTGTGCCCGTCTGCCGTTTCATGCTGGGCAACAGGAGCGGCCTCAGCCTGATTTTCTACTTCTGCAGTCAGGGGCGCGAAAAGTGCGGACAGCGCCAGCAACAACGCCAGCGTCAACGATGTCCACAATTTTCCCGCTTTTGAGCGCATAAAACAGCTCCGTTTCCCTTAGCTCTATCTAGCTAGCCAGTGTGGGTCTCCAACTCAAGGATACGTTTTGATACATTTGCGAACCGGGTGCGCTTTTGTCAGTTCGCCGCAAAACGTTCTGCACTTTTACGGCCTTTCTGAGCAGAGAGCGATCATCAGTGCTTCTAGAAACAGAAGGGCTGAGGAGATCCCAAACGATGCGCGGGGAAGCCGTTGCCCAAGCTTGGCAGACAACGCGCCCAACGCATGACCCCAGTTTCACCAGCTAGGGACCAGGGAGCCTGATGGCCTTCATTTCGCACCGGAAGGGGTTGCGCCGGAGAAAATTTTGATTATGTGCCACGCTATGGCAGTTACTGGGTTCAGGAGTGACTTTGGTCGGTTGATACGCGCCGGTGCGTCAACCCTACTTCTTGCTGTGGTTTTCTTGAACACGCTTGCGGCAATTTCTGCTCATGCATCGCCTCCCGCAAATTCCACCGTCGCTGTTTCTGACGTACAGCACGAGACATGCACTTTGCACAAAGCGGCAAAAAGAATGCCGCACAGGCATCATCAAAAGGGCACCTGCGAAATCCCTGATGAAGAACGGTATGCCACTTGTTCGGTGGCCGTTTGCTGTTTTCACGAGTTCAACGCAGCTCCAATTCCGTCTGTTGAGCGCCGCCTGGTAACTGTTCAACTTGTGATAGCGAGCTCGGCCGGAGTAATTTCCAGGTCAGAACTCCCGCATGATCGTCCTCCCCGTTCAATCTGATTGAATTCGCTTGGCGCCCAATCGAGTGCGCCATCTGTTTCTGATCAGACAAGGCTTGCATCCCGCAAGCCAAAACGAGGTTTTCCATGCGTGGACGCTATTTTGCTCTCGGTTTTCTTGCGCTTGCTGCAGGAGTTGCGGGAGGCATCTCTCTCGAAAGACTTATCCTCAACCCGGTATCAATGTCAGGGACGAACGAGGCCGAGATCTTGTATTGGGTTGCACCGATGGATCCGAACTTCCGGCAACCAGGGCCGGGTAAATCCCCCATGGGCATGGATCTTGTTCCTGTATATGCAGGCCAAGAGCCTTCCGGGGATCCTGCAGAAGTGCAGCTATCAGCGGCAGAGATTAACGCCATTGGCGTCCGCACCGCGATTTCACGGATGTCCGAGGTTTCCGGCAAGATCGAAACCGTTGGCTTTGTTGGCTATGACGAGCACCGGACAAGCCATGTTCACACTCGCGTGGACGGTTGGATTGAAAAGCTGAATGTGCGCGCTGTCGGAGACCCCGTTCAAAAGGGCGACGTCTTATTTGAGATGTTCTCCCCTCAGATCGGCTCATCAGCTGGTGACCTGGTTCGCGCTATTGAAGCAGGCAAATCGCAGATCATTGATGCCGCGCGTAACAAACTGCGCAGTCACGGCATGTCTGACAGGCAAATCAAGCGTATTGAAACCAGAGGCATTCCAGAGCGCAACATTGAAGTCGAGGCTCCGCAGGATGGCGTTTTGATTTCACTTGAGGCTGCGGACGGAATGTTTCTGCAGCCCGGTACACGCGCTGCATCGCTGACAGAGCTTACAACCGTTTGGCTAATTGTCGATGTCTTTGAGCGCGACATTGCAAAGCTGACTGACAATATGCTTGCTGAAGCGCGTTTCGAGCATCTGCCCGGCCGTGTTTTCAAAGGTTCAGTTGACTACATCTACCCTGAACTTGACGCTGTGACCCGAACGCTTCCTGTTCGCTTGCAATTTGACAACTCTGACATGCTGCTACGCCCGAACATGTTCGGTACAGTCAGCCTGATCCCGTCAGAAAACCGCATGGCGCTCACGGTCCCGACCGAGGCTGTTATCCGCACCGGCACCGCAGAACGGGTGATACTGAAAACCGGCGACGGCACTTTCAAACCCCGCCTCATCACCGCAGGGCTGCGTGACAATTTCGGCGGCGGCGGGCGGACAGAAGTCGCACAGGGATTGGAGCCTGGAGAAGAGGTTGTAGCCTCCGCTCAATTCCTGATCGACAGCGAAAGTGCACTGAGCGCCGGACTTATGCGCATGGCGCCGACAGATGAAGCTCCTGCACGTGGATCAGGAGTGTTGGTTGCGCTGGATTTTGGGTCCCGTATGGCAAAGATCCAGCACGGTGCTCTAGACAGCCTCGACTGGCCAGAAATGACGTCTAGTTTCCCGATCCGGGCTGATGTTTCTCTTTCGCGTTTGGTTGAAGGTCAGCAGGTGTCGTTTCGGCTGTCTCGTGGAGCAGATGGCCTGCTCGGGCTCATTGAGCTTGGTCCAGACGACGGTGTTGCTGCCACAGGTACCGGAATTGTGAGTGGCGTGACAACGGACGGAAAGCTGTCGCTCTCACATGAACCTATTCCTGAACTCGGCTGGCCTGCAATGCAAATGGATATGCCAGTGGCAGGTCTAGACACTGCCGAAGTACCCATGGATGTGCCAGTAGAGTTCGATCTCTCAAAAGACGATGACGGGATGTTCACCGTTATCGCTGTCCGGGCTGCAGGCCCCCAGCCTATCGCAGATGCAACCCCTGAGACCAATGAACAAATCACCTCCGAGGATGCTTCAGACGTTCTCGTTTCCGGAACCATTGATCAGGTCGACGCCGAAACCCGTATGGCCACGATAACCCACGGCCCTATCATGGAAATTGGCATGCCAAGCATGACCATGAATTTCGAAGTGGGTGAAGACCTGGAAATTACCAGCCTTCCGGTCGGCAACGAAGTGGCGCTGACATTTGCGCGTCCAGACGGCATGACCATGGTGCTCACCGGGGTGGAAACGGTCTCGCCGCCGATGGAGGTATTGGGCAAGATCAATAGCGTCGACCCTGAAACCCGGACGGCGAACATCACGCACGGCCCAGTAAAGCAGATTGGCATGCCGGGTATGACCATGGACTTCTCGATTGATCCAGCCCTCGACTTAGCTGGATTGCCGGACGGACAAGAATTGACTCTGCTTTTCACCCAGAACGCAGACTTCTCAATGACCCTGGTAGGCACAAAGCCGGTTGAGGTGACTCAATGATCGCTTCTGTAATAAGGGCTTCTGTTGCAAATCGCTTCGTCGTTCTTGCACTTGCAGTCATGATGGGCGTGATCGGTGTCTGGGCGATCCGCGAAACCCCCGTAGATGCTATTCCCGACTTGTCGGATGTGCAGGTCATTGTCCGCACGCCTTATGCCGGGCAAGCCCCTCAGGTTGTCGAAGATCAGGTCACTTACCCCATTGCCACTGCCATGCTTGCTGTGCCCGGAGCCAGTGACGTGAGGGGGTTTTCCTTTTTCGGCGACAGCTACGTCTATGTCGTTTTTGAAGACGGCACTGACCTTTACTGGGCGCGCACCCGCGTTCTCGAATACTTGGGTCAGATTACTGCGAACCTTCCGGAAGGGGTTTCGCCCCAGCTCGGGCCGGATGCAACCGGTGTCGGCTGGATTTACCAATACACGCTTATTGACCGGACAGGCGGGCACGACTTGGCCCAGCTGCGAACACTCCAGGACTGGTTTCTGAAGTATGAGCTGCAAACCGTCGAGGGTGTGTCCGAGGTCGCAACCATAGGCGGGATGGTCAAACAGTATCAGGTCGTTGTGGACCCGAACAAGCTGCGCGCCTTTGACGTCACCCTGCCGCAAATCCGCAGTGCCATTCAAAACGCCAACCGCGAGACCGGCGGTTCTGTGATCGAAATGGGCGAGGCGGAATTCATGATCCGCTCTACAGGTTATGTTGATGAACTGGCGGACCTGGCCAAAGCACCGCTTATGGTCAACGAACGCGGTGCGGCACTGACAGTTGGCGACGTGGCAGACATCCGCCTTGGGCCGGAAATGCGCCGTGGAGTTGGGGAGTTTAACGGCGAGGGTGATGCTGTCGGCGGTGTAGTGATTCTGCGCTGGGGCGGGAACGCCCTAGCCACGATCAAGGCTGTTGAGGCGCGTATCGAAGAGTTGCGGTCAAACCTGCCTGAAGGCGTTGAGCTTGTCACAACCTACAACCGCGCGGGCGTTATCGAGCGTGCAATCGAGAATCTCGAAACAAAGCTGACCGAAGAATTTATCGTTGTCATTCTGGTCTGTGCAGCCTTCCTGCTGCACATCCGCTCGTCCCTGGTGATCCTTCTGTCACTGCCTCTCGGCATCTTTGCAGCCTTCATCATCATGAAGCTGCAGGGGGTGAATGCCAACATCATGAGTTTGGGCGGGATTGCCATCGCCATCGGCGCGATGGTGGACGCGGCTATCGTCATGATCGAGGCCATGCACCGAAGGCTAGAGAAGGAAAAGCTGACCAATCAGAATCGCTGGCGCCTCGTCACCGAATGCGCAACCGAAGTGGGGCCGGCACTTTTCTTTTCCCTGGCAATCATCACCGTGAGCTTTTTGCCGGTCTTTGTTCTGGAAAGCCAGGAAGGGCGGCTTTTCAAGCCGCTGGCCTTCACAAAGACCTACGCAATGGCAGCGGCGGCGATCCTTTCCATCACGCTGGTGCCAGTTCTGATGGGATACTTTGTGCGCGGCCGGATTCTTTCGGAGCACAAGAACCCTCTGAACCGTATCGTGATCTGGATCTACCGTCCCTTTCTGGACGCTGCTGTCGCGTGGCCCTGGGCCACAACGTTGCTGGCCGGTGTGCTTGTCGCTTCCATGTGGTGGCCGCTCCAGCGTATCGGGACCGAGTTCATGCCAGAGCTGAACGAGGGCGATTTCCTCTACATGCCGACACTGTATCCCGGTGTCTCCATCGGCAAGGCACGCGAAGTGCTGCAGCAATCTGACCGGCTGATTGCTGCGGTCCCTGAGGTCGCGACGGTGCATGGCAAGCTTGGACGCGCCGATACCGCCACGGATCCCGCCCCGCTCACAATGATCGAGACGACGATTCAGCTGAAACCTGAATCCGAATGGCGCGCGGGCATGACGATGGAGGGCATACGCGACGAGCTTGACCGCGCTGTACAAATTCCTGGTGTGACCAATGTCTGGATTCAGCCGATTAAGAACCGCATCGATATGCTTGCCACAGGGATCAAGACACCCGTCGGTGTCAAAATCTCCGGCGCTGATTTGAGCGTCATCGAGCAGATTGGTGTCGATATCGAACGGGTGGTTGCAGGTATCGACGGCACGGCATCAGCCTATGCAGAGCGGCCTGTAGGAGGGCGGTTTGTGGAGATCGGCGTCAACCGCGATGCCGCTGCGCGCTATATGATGAGCGTGCGTGAAGTGCAGGATGTCGTTCAGACCGCCATCGGCGGGATGCAGGTGTCGGAATCCGTGGAAGGTCTTGAGCGGTTTCCAATAAACCTGCGCTACCCCCAGGAATGGCGGAACAGCCCCGAACGCCTGCGCGACCTTCCGTTGGTCACACCGTCCGGCGCGCATATCCCCCTTGGCAACCTGGCAGAGATCCAAGTGGTGGATGGGCCCGGTATGATCCGGTCCGAAAACGCACGCCGCACTGGATTTGTCTTCATCGACTTCGCCGGCCGGGATCTGGGAGGCTACGTTACCGAAGCCCGTCAACTGGTCGCCGGTAAGGTGGAATTGCCGCCTGGCTACTCGATCACATGGTCCGGTCAGTACGAGTACATTGAGCGCATGCAGGAGCGGCTGAAGCTGGTAGCGCCGGCAACGCTGCTTATCATCACGCTGATGCTCTTTCTGGCCTTCAACCGCGTCATCGAGGTTGGGATCATCCTTGCCGCGTTGCCGGTTGCCCTCGCAGGAGGAGTCTGGTTCCTGTGGTACTTGAGCTTCGACATCTCTGTCGCCGTTCTGGTGGGGTTCATTGCGCTTGCCGGTGTCGCGGTTGAAACCGCGATTGTCATGCTGTTGTACCTCAACCTAGCCTGGGAAAAGCGGAAAAACCTCGCGGCTGAAGCTCAGCGCAAGTTAACAACCGATGATGTCGAAGAGGTGGTATTCGAAGGCGCGCTTCTGCGGGTGCGCCCCAAGGTCATGACAGTGGCGACAATCTTCGCGGGCCTCATTCCGATCATGTACGGTCAGGGCACTGGCTCGGAAATCATGCAGCGCATTGCCGCCCCGATGGTCGGCGGCATGGCCACTGCCACGCTGCTAACCCTTTTCGTCATTCCTTCAATCTTTGTGATCTGGAAGCGGTTGGCTCTTGCACGGGTCAACCGAACCCTGCTGCAGGAACCCGGCCGAGAGGCATCACCGGTACCGGCAGAATAGCCCGAAATGTGAACTCACCCTAAGAGGACAATCCAATGAAAAACTTGCAATAACCCTAGTTGCCGCGCTTTTGGCTGCACCAATCGCTTCCGCTCAGACGAGCCATAGCACAATGGACCATTCCAACATGGGGATGAGCGATGCTCAAATGGAAGTGGTGTGCCCCCATCTCGGCTGGAAATTTGATCTGAAACCCAACGATGAGGGCGTACGGGTTCTCTCAGGTCTTTTCTATTCCTCCGATACCTTCCAGCAAGGAGTCGATAATTGGCCAGGCAAGGTGTCGGTATTTATTGACCCCGACAACCTCAACTTTGCCACCGCGGTAATTCCCGGTCGACCGACCCTGTTTCGCCTTGCCCTCCAGACCACGGTTTTTGCCGACCTCACAGTCTCAGAGTTTTTGGAACTGATGGAAAGCTATCGCCGGGAGGATCCTGAAACGACGACACTCTACGAAGATCGGATCGCGAAAGTCCGGCTCGAAAGGTTCGAACTATTGAAGAAAATTGGTGTGCAGCGGCGAGCGACCTGCGGGATGCGCACTACAGCTTCCCGCGGGCCAGCGTTCTCCACGAAGCGTTCACTGAGTGCGTGACCGATTATTTCATCAAGGCCAGCAACGGAGGCCATTTTGAAGCCCGAGGCCTCGTCGTTACGGGCGAGTCCAGGGTGGGAAAGACTTCGGAAACGATCAAGCTCATCAAAGAATTCAACGACAGTCAAACCATCATGCCCAACGGAAGGCCAGGAGAAATACTCTATTGCAAACTCGATGGTTCGGTCAGCTGGAAGGACCTTGGGCAAAAGACGCTCGAAAAGCTTGGGTACAGCGCCTCTCCCAGGCGGACGCAAAGCGAAATCTGGCGCCTCGTGCGCCATCACAGTCGCGAGTTTGGCGTGATCGGCTTTTACTACGACGAGTGCCAACACGTCTTTACGTCTGGCGCCAAGTCGAACCGCATTTTCTTGGATAGCTTCAAGTCCCTGATGAAAGAACCCGAATGGCCTCTGATACTGGTCTTGTCGGGAGTCCCTGCCCTTGGGACATATGTGCATTCCGAAGAGCAGCTGTCCCACCTGCTGACACAGGTTCATTTCGATGAGATCAGTCTTGGCAAGAGCGCCGATCCGGCCAAGGACCCTGACATGATAGAGCTGAACAAACTTGTATATGCTTATGCCGAACTTGCTGAGGTCGATGTCGAGGCGGTTGTGGATGTCGACTTCCTGGAGCGGCTGGACTTTGCATGTTGCTCACGCTGGGGGCTGGTCATTGAGCTTATGATTAGGGCATTCGCGTTGTGTTGGATGCGCGGAAAGGATGTCGTCACACTCAAGATGTTCACGAAAGCGTACGATAGGGGTTCCCGTCTCCCCAAAGGCCTATCACCCTTCACCGCACCGGACTACCGGGACATCTTCGAGAGGGCGATGCTCCTAGAGATAATCAACAAGACTTAGCAGACGCGGCAAAATCAAAGGCTGCACCGAGGGCTCGCATTCGCGGGCCCTTTTTCTTGGTTAAGGGTGTGCATGCTTATGTGTTTGCTGTGCATGCTTATGCTTCAGCGAGCAGAAAGAAAGGTATAACAAATTGACTAATAACACATTTTTGCAGCGTCACACCGATGCGAATCGATTGGGTGTGCAAACTTATGAGTCATTGGCATTAAATTCAGTTGGTAAGCGACCTCGTTCGACGTGGATGTGTATAGCAGGTACATACAGGGGCCGAATTTGAGGCCACAGAGATTTTAGCGGCCATTCATGATCTCACGCACCCTGTCCGCTACGTCCCGTTTGGCGAACTTGGCGCATTTCTGTGTCTGCGTCTCAGCCACTTGCACGCGCTGCGCTCCCGGCAGCCGCAGCGACAGTTTCACCGCCTCTAATCCTAGGCTGCTTCCGCATCCGCCTCCGGCGACAGGAAGCCCACGGGGTAGATGATCGTGTCAGGATGGATTTCCTGGTAAGCAAGAACGGGCAGGTAAATTCCATGCTTTTCCAGGATCGTGTACAGCGGATATCTTACATCCTGCTGAGTTATCAAAGCCGGATCCTGGCCGCGGCGGAATTCCCCGGAAACATAGCTCTTTGCCTGCTCTGCAATATGTGCCGAAACCTCAGGAGCCAAAATCAGGTAGGAACCTTCGTCCGTCTCCCGCATCCCTTCCCTGATGAAGTTTTCCAGCGTCGGCGCGGTCACGATCACCGGCAGATACCCTTCGGGCGCGAACCGCTTGGTGATGAATTCCGAAATGGACGTGCGTACTTTCTGCAGCACTTTCTCCGGCTCGGAGCGGGTTTGTGACGCCTTGGCGATGGCTTCCAGGATGCGCACGGTGCTGGTCACCGGGATTCGTTCCTTCAGCAGCATGCGCAAGACGCTGCTGATCTGGTTGTTGGACAAATCCTCGCGCAGATCAGCAACCAGGTTCGGATTGCTGCGCCCGACAATGTCCAGCAGATTGGACGTAGCCTGCAGGCCGGCAAAATCCCCCAGATGCTCGATAACAGCCTTTTTGACATGCATCAGAAGCTGCTCCAACGGACCCCAATACTGAATATTTTCCTCCTGCAGCCGCGGAATCTCGGAAACTTCGACCAGCGCCCCCTCCTGCGCGCCAAACCTGGCGATGGACGGAATGCCCAGGCTGCTCAAGTAGCTGATATTTGCCTTCACAAAAACCGTGTCCGGGTCCAGCCGGCCGGAGGCAACCAGCTCCTCCTTGATAAAGATCTGGTACTCTTGCAATTCATCGCTGAGACTGTAGCGCCAGTACCCCATCGGCACGCCGAAATCAGCCTCGTTGGTCGTCCGGACGCCTTCCAGCGTGTTGTTGAACACCTCCGGATTGAACATTCCCGTGACTTTACGCGGCAGAACAACCTTGACCGCTTCATCCGCACCTGTTCTTGCCTTGATGTCATCCCAGCTCAAGCTAAGCCGCTGAATCATGAGATCCCAGTCGCTCCATTGGGCTTCCAGCGTCTTGGCGTATTTTCTGATCCCGAAATAGACACTGCCGGATAACGACAGCCCCAGGATGGCAAAGATCGCAGTCGGAAATCCCGGCACAAGGCCAAACAGAGCAATCACCAGCCCGGCAATGATGATGGTCCTGCGGTTCGCCATCACCTGCTGGCCGATTTCGGTCCCCAGGTCCATGCCTTGCGGATTGGTGACCCGGGTGACCATTGTCCCAGCCGCTACAGAGATCAGCAGCGCCGGAATTTGCGAGACAAGCCCATCGCCCACGGTCATCAGGGCATAAAGCTGGATCGCCTCACCAAACGGCAGGCCGCGCTGCGCCATCCCGATCGCGACTCCGCCCAGCAGGTTGATGGCAGTGATCACAAGGCCTGCAGTCGCATCCCCTTTGACGAATTTCATCGCCCCGTCCATGGATCCGAACAGTTTGGCTTCCCGCTCCAGTGTCTGGCGGGCCGAACGCGCATCGACATGATCAATATTGCCGGCGCGCACGTCAGCGTCCACACTCATCTGCTTGCCGGGCATCCCGTCCAGCGTGAACCTGGCACCGACTTCGGCGACCCGGTCTGCGCCTTTGGTGATCACCAGAAACTGCACCACGGTAATGATCAGGAAAATGACCAAGCCAACAACCAGATTACCGCCGACAACAACCGTCCCGAAGGTCTCGACAATCTTGCCGGCATTACCCTCGATCAGGATCAGCCGTGTTGTCGAAATCGAAATCGCCAGGCGGAACAGAGTTGTGACCAGCAGCAAAGAGGGAAAGGTGGAAAATTGCACCGGGCTGTGCAGGTGCAGCGACATCAGCATTATGATAATCGCCGCGCTCATGTTGAGCGTGATGAAGATATCCATCAGCACAGTCGGCAGCGGCAGGATCATCATCATCAGGATCAGGGCAAAGACCGCGATCAGCATGACGTCCTTCTGACGTCCGAGGCCTGCAATTGCGTTCAGTATTTTCATAGGCCCTGTCCGTGCAGTTCTACTGTCCCGGCGTGTCGATCTCGGGACTGTCCAAAGACGTCAGATCAGGGCCTGAAATCTCGGTTCCCCGCACGACGGCCAGATCGTTCCTGTCCGCTTCCTCAATCGCTTCCACAGCTTTTTTAACAAGCGTGACATATGCCGCTGGTCCGGACACCAGAAAAACCCGGCGCTTCGGGTCCGAGGCGTGAACAAACTTTTCCTGATAGATGCCCAGCTGGGACAGGACATCCAACACCGTACCGCCGTCGTTGTCCTGGAGCGGAATTATCTCGGTCTCAACCGACCGCACGCTGGACACATGCAGCATGACACCATCATAGAACCAAAGCAGGCCGAATTCGTTCGACAGCCGGTCCAGATACGCCCGCCGCGACATCCGCTGATCAATGCTCACGGAGGCCTCGTTATTGATTTCCTCGTCGATGCTGACCGCCACCCGGATGTTGCGGCCAAAAGTTTCCAGCGTTGCCCGCAATCCCTGGTTCTTGCCAAGAAAAGGGTATTCCTCGTTCTCCTGCGGCAGCAGCCAGCGCGTCACCGGCGCCTGCTCCTCCGCCGCCGGGGCAAGCGCAGGCAGCAAGGCCAGCGCCCAGATGACGGTCAAGCGGCACAGGCTGGAAAGAAGACCCCTCATGACCACCCGTCAGTACAGGAACCCGGCGGGCCCGTGCACTTCGATTTTGCCGATGGAACCGGCTTTGCTGGAATACTGGGACAGAATGTATTCAAGGTTGGACATCGGGCGGGACAGGATATGCTCCACCGGCCGCCTTTCCAAATCACCAAACCGGGGGGTAATCACGGCGATCAATTCCCGTTTGGAAGAGCTGATGTTGTCTGTTCCCAGAATCCGCCGCATGGTCGCCGAAAAAACGGTGTCATTTTCACCAGTAGCCTGGTTTCGCGTTTCCTGGCGGCTAAGCCCGGCAATGACAAAACTCTGCTTGTCGCGCAGTTCCACATTGGTAGCAAAGCGGCGAGTGGACAGATTGGGAAAATCGTTTCCGTTAATTGTTGTTGTCGCAGGCTGAAGACCGGATATCACCGAATTGACTTCAAGGCGCAATTTGCTGCCCGGCAGCATTTGCGGCTTGAAGCGGACATTCATGCCGACAAACTTATAGTCGATGCTGAAATTTCCGGTCGCCGCTTCTGTCTCGCCAGAGAACGTCGGAATTGCGATTTCCTCCCCGACAGAGAAATCCGCATCCTTTCCCGAAACTGTCGTCAGCGAGGATTGCGTGACAAGCGTGGCAATACCGCTGTTGACCAGCAGGTCCACGGTGGCATCAACAGAGGTCTGGGGGTCCGTCTCATCATATCCGAAACGGATGATCCCGCCGCTCTGCGCGCCCACGGAAAACCCGCTCGACGCCACTAAGCCATTCCAGTCGATGCCATAGTTCTCGGCCAGGTCCACGCTGATTTCCATCAGCTTGACCTCAAGCTGGATTAACTGGCTGTCACGCACGACCAGTTCATCAATCAGGGCGCTGCTGGGCACACTGTTGCGCAGGGTTTCCAGAACATTTGCATGCACCCGCTCGGTCGAAACGACACCCGAAACGTAAATGCTGCCCCGTGCAGAGGCCAGAGTGATCGCTTCTCCAGGGAACCGCTGGGAAAGCGTCGCGCGCAGGCCTCTCAGGTTATGCGTTACGGAAATTGCGATCTCAAAGAGAATTCCGCCGTTCCTCCCGGTTGCAATCAGCGTCGTTTCACCAACCGCCTTTCCAAATATATATGCGGCCTCACCCGGCGAAGTGGAGACGTCCGCAATTGACGTGTCCGCCACAAAAATGGACTCCGCCTCCCCCAGATTGGACAGGCTTTTACCTTTACCCTCTTCAATCACCATGCGCTGCGTTACTTGGGCCTCCGCCGGAGCCGGTGTCACTGACAGGAAAAACAGCAGCGCCAATGGAACCAGAGAAGCGACTCTCAAGAAATGAGAGTACACGGATTGCGTCTGTTTCATGGCGCACCTGACTTTGATTGACTGCTCTGGTCTCACGGGCCTTATCCAGTGGCCCGCATTTGTAATTTAACCAAATCAGTATCAGCCTCAGGACTCCTTTTCCAATGATTTTCTGACAGGATGCGGGCCAGACCGGCGAAACTGCGCAAACTGACATGGCTTGCGACTTCCGAAGCCTTCATTTGACTGGATGCCAGCATCAATTGATCATGCTTTTGTCCGACAGGAGCCGTCTCGACTGCCGCAGACCTGGAAACCCCGCTGGCGGCAGTGGTTGCTTCTGCCTGCTGCTTTTGGCGCAGCCCCTTGAGCATCTGGGAGGACTGTGGGTCGTTCTGAGGCTTGGCAACTGCTGGCTTTGCAGTCCGGCTCCGCCTTATTTTCTGCGCGCTCGGATCGTTATCCTGCTCGCCGTTTTCCTTACTCGCCCCGCTATGCGCCCGCTGGGTTGCGGCATAAGCTTCATCCACCCCCCCGTCCTGCGCATCCTTGAGCATCGCCGCATAGGAGGTTGAGCTTTCGATCTTCTCCTGTGGCGCATTCTGCTTTTGCTGCTGTTCAGGTATGCTGGGCTGTTGCTGCCGGCGCCTGGGCGCAACAGGCTGCAACGACGTTTGCTGCAGCCGCTCTGATCCTCCCGGTCCAATTGTGTTGCTGCTCATGCCGATCCTCCTTTCAGGAAGCTGCGCACAGCCTCTGATCTGGATGCTTCAGACCCGTCTGTCAGCATTTCCAGCCGTGCCCTGACATAACTCAAATTGCGTGACGGCCGCTTCGCTCCGGCCAGAACCCCGGACACTTCGCTGAACTTCTGGTTCAGCAGCAGAGCCTGGGCATACATCTCGCGGATCCGGTCATCCTCGGGGAACAATGTCAGGCCAAGCCGCCCATAGGCCTCAGCCTTCCACAGCAGACCGGACCGGATGCTGAAGGAGGCAAAAACCAGAAGTGTGTCAGCACATGTGATCATTCATCCACCTGCTGTTCTGCCTGCCGCGGCATCCCGCGGCGGGCTCCGGCCCTGCAGCTGACCGGGAAATCATTCTGCAGCCCTTACAGCCGGAGTTCTGGGCGTGTGCTTGAAATAGCCGATATCGGCGACCTCAAACCCCAGCCGCTCCAATGCCGGATTGGGTTCCGGCATGGTGCAGAAAACATATTCGACGTTCTTTTCCTTGGCCCACCGCATGTAGGCGCGGAACAGGCCAAACCCTTTTCCCCTGGCTTCTGGAACCGTGTACCAGACCAGTTCATTGGCTACAGGGATCGGTGCATAAGGTGTCGCACTGATTGCTCCGACAAAAAAACCGGCACCGCCATCCAGCAGCAGCACCAAAGTATCGTCGCCTTCGATGGCTGCAGACAAAACCTCCATCCATGCCGCTTCGTCATAGGGGAGTTTCATGCCTGTCTTGTGATCGGCACGAAAAGCCGCGCTCAGCTGCTTCAGAACAGGGAGGTCATCGTGTGTTGCCGGGCGAATTGCCATCGTGGTCTCCTTAGGCTTGGCGGTCCGGAAAGGCTGCGTCACCCCATGCTTTGCTGGATTTTGGAGATCAGGCTGAACTTCCCTGCCAGGGAACTCATCACGCGTTGCGATTCCTGGTTGGCCATCGCGCGCTCTGCCTGAAATTTCGACGCTTCCATTGTGTAGATATCCAGCTTGTTCTTGATATCCTGGTACAATTGCTTGCTCCGGACCGTTCTGCCGTAGCTCAGAGCCTGCGATTGTTCAGTCAGCGCCTGGGAAAGCTGCAGGGAGGTGAAGCTGCCGCCGCTGTTGTTTGTTGGGCCTGGAAGATCGAACATAGTTGCGTTCTTTGTTTGGGGCTTGCCCCTCCCCTGTCAGCTGAAGACAGC
This sequence comes from Leisingera sp. S132, assembly GCF_025144465.1. Lineage (NCBI taxonomy): Bacteria > Pseudomonadati > Pseudomonadota > Alphaproteobacteria > Rhodobacterales > Roseobacteraceae > Leisingera > Leisingera sp. S132. Next base: position 155,493 of record NZ_CP083557.1, on the reverse strand, counting down.
GGGCGGGAAGGAGCAAGCCGTTCTGCTGTTAAGCTCCGGCCGCCTGAGACAGCTGCGATGTCGTGTTCTTCGACTGGGTCGCGGTGTCGGCCTGGGCATGACGCGACCGTTCCTGCTGGTCGTTGTCAATGCGGCGCTGATGCTCCTGCTGAGCGGATATCTGCTGCTGCGCAAACTGCTCGCGCGAGTTTGCCTGATTCTGCTGGTGCTGCATCAGCATCTGCTGCTGCGACTGAAGTTCCGCCTGTTTGGTCAGTGCTGCTGAAAGAGCCAAAGATCCGGCCATGATATTCTCCTGTTGATATCTGAGTTGGGGTTAATACGGACGGCCGGAAAACCAGCCGGTCCGGGAATTTCAAATGACGAACGCTTAGTGGTACTTCATGCCGTCCGTGTTCGGAGCACCCTTGCTGTCGCCCATATGGATGTGAATATTGATCTCGGTGTCATCATCGCTGTCATAGCCGCTGTCATAGCCGCCATCACCGCCACCTTTATGGCCGCCGACAGATCCCTGATGGCCTCCGGCACCACACTGGTGGCCGCCCTGCTTGCCGCCAACACCATTGTCTTTCATCAGCTGTTCGATGGTTTCCTGCTGCTTGGCATTCTTCTCTTCCATCTTCTTCAGCTGCTCTTTGAAATCGTCACCCTGCTCCTTGATGTCATCTTGCAGGTCCTTGGTCTGATCCATCAGCTGCTGGTTCATCCGTTGATTCTGCGCCTGCTGCATCATGTTCATCATCATCGAAATAATCATGGTCTTCCTCCGCTTCGTTTCAGAAAGGCGGGCAAGCTGGAAACCGAACTTCAGGTCGTCTAGTCACCTTCGGACCAGCGCATTTCTGCCTTACAATTGCCAGATTTCAGCAACTGGGACAGATAAGGTCATAGATATTAATTATAGTTTTCAAATTTCTTAAAAATGAATTGTTTTCAGTCGCTTGATGCCATTAGGTGAAATTGCTGCCAGTCGGCTTTGCTATTCCGGCTGGCGGGAATCACGGTGTCATTGAGGTCCGAAATGCGCGTTACTGACTCACCCGCCGCCAAATTCAACCCGCCCGAAATGCCGGCCCCAAGCAACAGCCGTGGCGGCGCACAAAAGCGGCCGGCCAGCCCGCAGGCACAACCGGACACAGCCAAACAGGCGCGCGCTTCCAGCGTATTCAGCGAAGGCGCTGCAAAGATTGCGTTTCCGCAGACCCGGCCCGCCGCGGCTTCCGCTTCAGCGCCGGCAGCAAAACCCAACCGCCATGACGACAGCTACGCCGGGTTTGTATTGAACACCAAAGTCCCGGAACTAGGCTCAGCGGACACCTCCGCCATTTTGGGCAAGGTCGCGGACAACGTCTCACTCAGCCGCGGCTACCTGGCAAACCAGCGCACCGCAGATGCCATCAACAGCACTTTGGCAGAGGCGCTGGAAAAATCCCCCACCTTCCGCCACACGGTTTCCTTTGCCAGCAGTCAGGGGCTTTCCGATCTCGGGAAAGTCCTGTTTCAAACGGTTTACGAGCCGACGGACGGCGGATTTATCGACGACATCGAACTGGGCGATGTTTATGAGGCCTATGAGGAAGGCAATCCCTTGCCGATCATGAACGTTGCCGAAGCTTGCGAGCGCGACATTGACGGCGAGACCCGCCATGCGGTCAACATTGGCATAGCACCGAACTCAGAGCAGTTTCCGGCTGAATACAGGTTCTGGCAGGAATGCCTGGTTCACGAACTGACCCACCATCTGTGCGATTCCGGCGACCCGAATGACAGCACCTCCCTTGGACCGACCGAACTTCTCGCCCGCCAGGTGGCTGCCGAAGCTGGCTGGGGAGAGATGCCGGGCGGATCCTACAATGACCCGGCCCGCACCTCAGCTATGACAGACAGGAACACAAAGGCGCTGATTGCTGCACTTGGCAGCCACGACGCACCGATGCTCTTTGACCGGCTCAAGGAAATCTGCGCTGACGCGCCCGCCAGTTCAGCCTTGCCGGCTTCTGACGTGTCCGACAGCGAAAGCGACAGTGATGCAGGTTAAGACCAAGCCTGACCCCTAATCGCCGTTTTGCAGCTGCCAAAGCTCTGCATAGGCGTGCCCGTTGCTCAGCAGCTCGGCGTGCGGCCCTTCCTCGATGATCTCGCCCTTGTCCATCACCACAACCCGGTCGCATAGCGGCATGCAGTTCAGCCGGTGGGCGATCATGATTACCGTACGCCCCTTGATGATCTCCGGCAGCCTTTGCAGGATGCCTGCTTCGGTTTCATAATCCAGCGCCGAGGTTGCCTCGTCAAAGATCAGGATTTTCGGATCGGCCACCAGCGCCCGGGCAATCGCAATCCGCTGGCGCTGGCCTCCGGACAGGTTGCCGCCCCGCTCCCCGACCTGAGTGTCGAACCCATGCCGCAGATGCTCGATGAAATCGCTGGCCCCGGACAGCCGTGCAGCATTCAGGATGTCTTCGGGTTTGGCAGTCGGATTACCCAGTGCGATGTTGTCCCAGACACTGCCGTTGAACAGGAAATTCTCCTGAAGCACCACACCCATGTTGCGGCGCAGGTTGGCCGGATCGGCCATGGCAAGATCAACATTGTCGACCAGAACCTGCCCGCTTTGCGGAACATACAGGCGCTGCACCAGTTTGGTCACCGTGCTCTTGCCCGACCCGGACAGGCCGGTCAGCCCCACGATCTCTCCAGCCTGCACCGTCAAATCAAGCCGCCGCAGCACTTCGGCGCCGTCCGGCGCATAACGGAACGTGACCTTGCGCAGATCGATCCTGCCCTTGATCTTCTCCAGCGAAGACCGGCCCGCACTGGCCGCCGTCTCCGGCTCCTCCTGCAGGATGTCGCCAATCCTGCGGATTGAGATGCCGGTGTGCTGAAAGTCCTGCCAGATCTGCGCCAGCCGCAGGATCGGCATGGTCACATGGCCCGACAGCATGTTGAAGGCCACCAGCTGGCCGACGCTCAGCTCGCCCGCCATCACCAGACTGACACCAAACCACAAAAGCAGCGCGGCTGAGATCTTCTGCACCAGCCCGATGCCGCCGCCGGCCCAGTGGCCCAGCATGCTGGCATCGAACGTCGCCTTCAGCGAGGCCCCCAGTCTGTCTTCCCAGGCCCGGGCGAACTGGCCGCCCAGACCCAGCGATTTGATGGTTTCGATGCCCGTCACCGTCTCGGTCAGAAAGGCGGAGTTCTCGGCATGCCGTTCATATTCCCGCTCCACCCGCTTGCGCAGAAAGGGGCCGATGACCAGCCACATCAGCCCGAATACCGCCAGCGTTGCCAGCACCACAAAGGCCAGCTTGCTGGAATAGGCGAACATCACCGCCAGGAAGACGCTGATGAAGCACAGGTCCACCACCATCATCAGCGCCGAGCCGGTCAGGAAGTTTCGGATATGGTCCAGCTCCTTGACCCGGGCCAGGATCTGTCCCGCCTGCCGGTTGCGAAAGTAGTCCAGCGGCAAATAGACCAGATGCCGGAACAGCCGCGCCGACAGCTCCGAATTGGCGCAGCTGGCCATATGGGAAAACACCAGTGACCGCAGAAAAGTCATCAGCGGTTCGAAAAAGGCAATTCCGATCAGGGCAATGGCCAGCACATCCAGGCTTTGCAGACCGCGGCTCACCAGCACCTTGTCAATCACCACCTCGAACAGTTTCGGCGACACCAGCGCAAATCCCTGAATGACCAGAGAGGCCAGCAGGATGCGCCGGAACCGCGCCTTGTGTTTCAGTATCGACGGCAAAAACCAGGAAAAACCAAAAGCTTTCTGCCCGGATTTCCAGGATGGCTCCCGGCTGCACAGGATCACGTCGTCTTCAAAGTCCGCGGCGACATCCGCAGGATCGCTGCGGCTGGTGCCGCCGGTCAGCGGGTTGGTCACCTGCAGCTGGCTGCCAATGGTGCCGGTCACCGCGTACCACTGCCCGCTCTGCGTCTTGCGGATCAGGTATGGCATCGGTGCGGTCAGCAGCCGACGCTTGGGCAAGGCCGCCAGCCGCGCCTTGATCCCCAGCCGCTTGGCGCAGCGGATAATATCCGCATCCTCAAACGCCGCATCGGTCTTGCCGTGCATATGCCAGACCTGGGCAGCCTCTGCCGCAACATCCAGCCGCCGGGCCGCCGCCATCAGCGCCATCAGGCCGCTATCCTGCCGCGGGTCCGACGCTGCCAGCCCGCCCCCTTGCAGGAAGGCCGTTTCCAGCAGGCTTTCCGCTGCCGCGCTCATCACCGTTCCCTCAAAGTTTCGGACTGGTATTCGCGCAGCGGGCTCAGGACATAGTCGATGATCCGCCGGTCGCCTGTCCTGATTTCAGCCGAGACCGTCATGCCGGGCGAGAGGGCAATGCGTTCGCTGCCCGACGTGATCTCCAGCCGCTCCAGCAGAACCCGCGCCGGATAGACCGGCCCCAGCCGTTCGTCTTCAATGGCATCGCCGGAGACATTCTTGACCTCACCCGCAATGGTGCCGAATCTGGTATAGGGGAAGCTGTCCACCTTGACCTCCACCGTATGGCCTGTGCGGACAAATCCGATGTCCTTGTTCAGCACCATGACCTCTGCCTCCAGGTTGGCGGCATGCGGCACCACCACCAGCAGTTCCTGGGCGGGCTGCACCACGGCACCGACCGTGGTCACCGCCACCTGCTGCGCCACACCGCTCACCGGCGCGGTGACGGTCATCTTGCGGGCGTTCTCATCCGCCTGGATCAGCTGGTTGCGCAGGTTTGACAGCTGGATCTGCTCCTGTGCCAGCCGGTCCAGCAGCGACTTGCGGGTCTCATAGCCGAACTGCTCGATCTGCTGGTTCAGATCGTTCTCCTCAGACGTTAGCTGCGTGAGCGAGACCTCGGTCTCGGCCTGTTCCCGGCGCTGCCCGATCAGTTCCCGCGACAGTTCCAGAAACTGGTAGCGCGGGAACAGGCCCTGCTCCATCAGGGTGCGGCGGCTGTCCAGCCGTTCCTGGGTGTTTTTGATCAGCGCCTGGGTTTCGGCGGCTATGGCCGCGGTGGCCTGCCGCCGCAGGCGCACCTGTTCAACCCGGTTCTGCAGCACAGTCAGCTGCGCCTCTGTGCTGTCCGCTTCCGCCTGCAGCCGGCTCTGCGCAATTTCAGCCAGTTCCGGCGGCGTGCCATCGGGAACCAGGAACTCCGTCAGCGGCCCGCCGCTCAGCAGCGCCTCCAGCCGCGCAGTCTCCAGTTCCGAGGCCTGCAGCTGGCGGCGCAGCCGGGCGCGCTCTGCCACCGCCGAGGTCGGGTTCAGCTCGATCAGCACCTCCCCCGCGCTCACCTCCTGACCGTCACGCACCAGGATCAGGCTCACCTCGCCGCGCTCAGGCGCCTGCACCACCTTGGAACGGTCGTCGACAATCAGCCGGCCTGAGGCGGTGGCGATAATGTCGATCCGCCCATAAACCGCCCACAGCACCACACCGATGCACAGCAGCACAATTGCCAGGCTGAAGCCCCGCGCAGCACTGGAGGGCGGCCGCTCCAGGATCTCCAGGTACTCCGGCAGAAACTCCAGCTCCAGCCGGCTTCGCTTGCCGGCTGCGGGTCGGCTGGCTGCCTTGAAGGCGGTCTTGGCCGGTTTCTCCGCCTGATCTGCGGTACGGCCCCGTTTGGTCAGCAAATTCATCTGGCCCTCCTGGTCAGGACGCTGCCGGCGTCCGGGTTTCGGCGGCAGCCAGTTCGCTCTTCTGCAGGTTCCACAGGTTGCGGTAGGCGCCGTCCGGAATCCGGATCAGCTCATCATGGGTTCCGCTTTCGATTATCCTGCCGTGATCCAGAACATGGATACAGTCGCAATCGCGGACGGTGGACAGGCGGTGGGCAATCACGATAACAGTCCGCCCCTTGCGGATTTCAGCCATATTCTGCTGGATCAGCGCCTGTGAATGATCATCCAGGGCCGAAGTCGCCTCATCCAGGATCAAGATGCCGGGATCGCTGAGCAGCGAACGGGCGATGGCAATCCGCTGCCGCTGGCCGCCGGAAATCGAACTGCCGCCTTCTGACAGGATGGTGTCATAGCCGTCCGTCATTTCCAGTATGAACTCATGCGCTCCGGCCTTTTCTGCGGCCTCCGCCACCTCTGCCAGCGAGGCCGACGGCCGGGTCAGCGCGATGTTGTCCCTCACCGACCGGTTGAACAGAAAGTTTTCCTGCAGGACGATGCTGGTGTTCTGCCGCAGCGAAACCGAATCCAGCGTCGCGATATCGGTGCCGTCGATGCACACCTGGCCGCTTTCAGGGATGTAGAGTTTCTGCACCAGCCGCGCGACGGTGCTCTTGCCTGACCCCGACCGCCCGACAAAGGCCACCATGCGGCCGCCGGGAATATCCAGGCTGAAGTCCTTCAGAACCGGCTCACCGTCCGGCGCGTAGCGGAAGGTGACGTTGCGGATCGAGACCGCCCCCCGTTCGATCCGCTGCAGCGGCTTATGTGCTTTCGACACCTCGGGAAGCGTGTGCAGCACATCCCCCAGCCGCTCCACGGACACCCGGGTCTGCACAAACTGCCGCCACAGCTCTGTCAGCCGCAGCACTGGCTGGCTGACGTGGTTGGCCATCATGTTGAATGCGATCAGCTGGCCGATCGACAGCTCCAGCCCGATCACCTTGCGCGCGCCGATCCACAGCACCAGCACCATCGTCAGTTTCTGGATTGCCTGCACCAGCGTGTTGGACAGCTGCATCAGCCGCTGCACCTTGTAGTTGGACAGCACGAAATCGCGGGTCTGGTATTCCCAGCGCCGAACCATCTGGGCTTCCAGCGCCAGCGCCTTGACCGTCTCCACGCCGGTCAGCATTTCTGTCAAAAAGGAGGTGTTGACTGCCCCGTCCCGGTAGAGCTCCTCAATCCTGCGCTGCAGCGGGCCAGTGATCAGAAACGAAACTGCCATGTAACAGGGCACCGATCCCAGCACCACCAGGGTCAGCACCGGCGAGTAATAATACATCACCGCAAAGAAGATGAAGGTGAAACTGAGGTCGATCACCAGCGTATTTGCCGCCCCGGTGATAAACTCGCGGATCGCACTCAGCTCGTTCACCCGCGCCACTGTCACCCCCACAGGGCGCGACTTGAAATAGGTCAGCGGCAGATCCACCAGATGCCGGTACAGATTGCCGCCCAGCCGGGCATCTATCCGGGTTGCGGTACGGGTCGCCAGATACTGCCGCAGGGTCTTCAGCACCACCTCGAACACCGCCACCGCAATCAGCGTGATAACAAGAACATCCAGGGTCGAGACGGAGTTATGGACCAGCACCTTGTCCATGATGACCTGAAAAAACAGCGGTGAGATCAGCGCAAGGCACTCGATAGCGGCAGAGGCCGCGAGGATCTCGAAGGCAAGCCCCTTGTAGCGGATCAGTTCAGGCAGAAACCACCGGATGTCAAATTTCTGAACGATCTTGTGAAACCGCGCCCGCAGCCGCAGCAGGGCCGCCCGCCCGGACCAGATCTGTTCCAGCTCCTCAGGCGTCAGGGCTTCGGGGGCGGCGGTATCCGGGCGCTGGATCAGGGCCTGCTGCTCTGACAGGCTGGCCAGCAGGAACCACACGCCGTCCCGGTCCTGAAGGATCAGCGGCAAGGGCTGATTTTGCAATTTTTCCCGCGTCAGCCCTTTAAACCGCACTTGCAGCCGCAATCCCCGCGCCGCGGCCCGCACCAGGCGCTCCGGGCCCGCCTCCGGCTGCTGCTCCAGCAGTTTACGCACGGCCGGCTCTGCATCCGGCATCTGCATTACCGCTGTCCAGATGACGAAACACTGGATAAGGCTGTCTGCCGGCGCGCTGCCCTCCATCTCCGGCTTGGTCAGGCTCATGCCCGCCACCCGGACAAGACTGCACCTACCTGCCCGCCTGCCTTGGGCAAACGCAAACCAGCGGCAGTCTGCGCCCTCCCGCGGAAAACCGCGGGTCCCATCACACGCCCTCGAATACAGATGCCAGCTGCTGTGCCAGCTTACGGACACAGGACGCTGAGTCCGGATTGCAAACCACGTGGAAATCGATGTTCCCAAGGTCCGGCAGATGCTCTTCCAGCAGCTTGACGGAATAAGGATTCCGGTCTGCCCGTAAGAACTTCTCCACCGTAAAGCCAACACCGTACCCGCGCCGGATCGCATCGAAGTAGGACGTCAGCGATGAGGTTTCAAAAACGATCCGGTAGCGCCGGTTGCAGCTTCTCAGGATTTCGTCCGCAGACGGGCCGCGGCTGACGTTGCCGCGCCAGATCACCAAGGGGACTTCGGCATCTCCGGCCAGCGTGGTTTTGTCAAACTGCAAGCCGCCGATCCATCTCAATTTGCAGCGCTTGGAAAAAACACTGTTCTGCGGCGCCCCCAGACGGCTGCAAACCACGGCAACTTCGATCTGCCCCAGCTCAACTTTCTTCAGCAGATTGTCTTCATTGTCAGTTACGATCTCCAGCTTTCGCCCCGAGCCCGGCGTATCCAGTTTCCAGATCATTTCTGGACCAAAAAAGAATTCGATGGCTGGCAGAACGCCAATCCGCGACCGGCTGCAGGTTTCGCTGTCGACAAGGTTTTCAATCTTGCCCAGCTCTTCGACAATCCGCTGCGTGATGCCATAAAGCTGCCGCGCTTGCTCTGTCATGCCCTGATGCGGGTTGCGGTCAATGAACAGCGTAAACCGCACTGCTTCTTCCAGCCGTTTGATACGGTTGCTGATCGCAGGCTGCGACAAGTTCAGCTTCTTTGAACACGCAGTGTAGGATTTAAGCTGCGCGAGTTCATAGAACGTCCGCAAAAGGTCGAGACTGACCTGGCTCATATACGCCAATCCTGTTCTTCTTGGATCGATACGTGCCAGCATAAGGTTACTCCGCTTAACAACTAATCACAATTCCCAATAGCTGCCGCCACGGAAGCCCAGGCACTGCTGCGGTGGGTACCGGCTGTGAAGGATAAGTGCGGGCACCGGGTTTACCGCCGGTGCCCGCACTCGTCTGGCCAGGGCCGCGGCTACACCGTTGGTGTGACCCACAGGCGGGTGATCTCTTCTTGGATCGTTGCCCCCGACTGTGTTGCCGCACCGTAGTCAAACCGTGCGTGCCCCGCCATCTGAGAAACCAGCAGGTCAATGTTTGCGCTCGACAGGCTTTTGCCGCCCGCTGCCAGTTCCTCAATCTTGCCTGCTCCGTCTTCGCTGAAGTACCCCTCGACCTTCTGGCTGCCCTCAGCCGCCGCGTCGGCCTCCGGTGTGCCTTCGCTGTTCAGGATGTAAAGATCCTCGCCGTCCCGGGTAAACCACAGGTTGGATATCCCGATGGACTGGCCATTCAGGTCTTCATAGATGATCCGGTCGGTGCCTCCGGCGTCAGCGATAACATCATGGCCATCCCCGGCGCTGTAGATGTAGCGGTCATCGCCCAATCCGCCCCGCAGCTCGTCATCGCCTTGACGGCCCCGCAACAGATCGTTGCCATCCTGCCCGTCAAGGTAGTTGCTGGCAGCGGTCCCGTAGAACTGGTCGTTGTGGGCGGAACCGACGGCGCCTTCGAAGTTGGACACATCGTCGCCTTCCAGCCAGCTGCCATTCAGATTGTAGCGCTCGAACTGGGTGCCGCCCAGATCGAACCAGACAGCATATCCGGCTCCCTTGTAGCTGGCGATGTCATAGCCTGCCCCGCCGTCCAGCACATCCAGTCCCGCACCGCCATGGATCAGATCATCGCCGCCGCCGCCCTGGATCGTGTCCGCACCTGCGCCGCCTTGCAGGAAGTTTGCACTGCCGTTGCCGGTCAGAATGTCATTGAAACCGCTGCCGATGACCCCTTCAAAGCCTGTGACGTCATCACCGTCGTTCCAGACACCACCTGCAAAATACTGCTCAGTCTGGCCACCGTTGAGATCGAACCGGATGGCAAAGCTTGCCCCGTCATAGCTCGCGGTGTCGAAACCATCCCCGCCTTCCAAGTGGTCCAGCCCTGCGCCGCCGTGAATGAGGTCGTCACCGCCGTAACCGTACAGGAAGTCCCGCGTGTCTCCGCCAGACAGGAATTCATCCGCATCCGTCCCGACAAAATAGTCTTCGCCGACGCTGCCAATCCGTTGGCTGGCGAAGCTGCCGTTGAAGTAGTCAAAGGCGGTCTTCTGCCTGTCTGAAACGGTGTGGATCTGGGTCTGCGGCAGCGCCGCTTCAGCGGGCCGCACAAACCGGGCGCCGGCCCAATCCGCGTGATCCGCACCGTTGCCGTCACCGGCGTCGCCAACCACCAGCCGCAGCTGGGAATAGCCGGCAACCGACACATCGACTTTGCCTGCGCCATCATTTCCGGTCAGGGTGCCGCTTTCGAACAGCAGCTGATTGTCGCCGTAGACCTTGAAGGTGACAGAGCCGTTGGCGCCGACTTCGTCATCAACCCCGATATCGGAGATGAACCGTCGGGCTCCCTCTGGAATGTCCACCACAATGTCCGAGCCCGCATGCACGCCCACACCCTTGGCATAGGTTGTGCCGCCGATGGTGATCTGGCCGCCGTCGGAGGAACCGGTTTCCCCATTCGACCGGTCCCGCTCTGCCGCACCCCAGCCATTGGTCTGGGAGCTGAAGGCCAGATCGCTCAGATAAACGTTTTCCTGCCCCATCATATTGGACACATGCTCTGTGATGCCCGTGGCCGTGAAAGTGATCTCCTTGATCCAGCGGGCCTTGCTGAAGGTGCCGCTGACCCCAACCAGACGGTAGCTTTTGTAGGGAATGCCCCCGGTCCGGATCTGCACGGTGTCGCTGCTGTTGCCTGCCGGCTCCCAGTCATAGACATCCGAGACATCCTGCCAGGTGCCGGTGTGATCCAGCGCCTGTATTTTGAACTGGCTTTTCGGGTCCGCCGCATTCTGGCTGCGCAGCAGGCTGATCGCGGCATCCGCAGCCGCCTGTTCCTCGTCGTCATAGGCCCTGCTGGACAGGTCGCTGTCGATGGTCAGGCTGGTCAGGATGACCTTGTCCGCCAGGTCGAACCGGATCCAGGCATTGCCGTTCATGGCAACATCATCCTCACCCGTGGTCCAGGCCGTTGCATCCCTGTTCAGCTGCCAGCCGTCAACGATGTTGGACGGGTTGGACCGGCTGCCCCAGGCAGTGGTGTCCGTTTCCGACACGCCGATGTCCTCCGTGCCGGAGTGCGGCACCGCCAGCGAACTGGCCGCTTCGCTTTCCAGAATTTCGCCAGCCTTGATATTGCCGCCGTCCAGATCCCGGTTGGCCCAATAGCTGCGGGCCGTCGAGAAGGTCGTCAGCGAGTCGCTGACTGACACCTGGATCTGCCCGCTGCGGTCGCCGGCCTCATATTTGGCAAAATTTTCATCGCCAGACACGATATCCGCAGCCGAAACGCCTGCATCAATGAAGCGCTTGATGGCATCCGCGCTGGTGATGCCAATCCTGAAATAGGCGTCGATGCGTGCATGATCGCTCAGGCCCTTCTCTGCCATCACCGCCGCAACTTCCCGGGCGGCCGACCGCTGATAGCCTGCGATAAACAGGGCTTTCTCGATCAGCGCCGCGTCCTGGCTGGTTGCTGAACTGTTGATCAGATCCCGGACCGTCTTCACGTCCTGCGGCAGCACGCCTTCGCGCAGGTACTGCTCGCCCTGAATGGCATTCAATCCGGCATCGATTGCCGCCAGCACAAACTCCGCGCTGGCTCCGATGCCCCGCAACTGGTTGACAAAGGCCAGATCGAATGCCTCCGGCCGGAGCTTATCACGAACGTCAGAAGTTCCCTGACCCAGCAGCTCATCATTGAACTGCTTGATCACTTCGGCATCGTCCAGCCCGGCCTTGAGATAGGCAATTGCGTTGGCCAGCGCCGGCTTGGTCTGGAAACCGAAGTCATCCACAAGCTGGTCAATTACGCGGCTCAGATCACCCTGCAGCTTCTGGCCGCGCAGCAGGACCTTGGCTTCGGCAGCAGTCAGCGTCTGATCCAGGTATTCGAACCCGGCCCCCGAAGGCCACCGGCCGCCGGCCAGCTCATACGCTGTGTCGCCAAAGTAGATCGTGCCGTCGAACTCCGGGTGAAACTCCTCAGCCTGCGTATGCTCCAAGCCAGCGCGGAACGCCTCCATCGCGATGGAAGGCAGCTCTGTCTGGAACAGCATCCCTTCTGTGTCATGGGCAATCCGCAGACGGCGGGTGGCCGGATCCATGGCGACAAGGATCTGCCCCGCATTGAAAGACTTCAGATGCGGCGAGCCGGGCGATGTCTGGAACTGGCGGATGTGGCCGCTCCATTCGCGCAGGTGCAATTCCAGGTCGCCCTCGCGGTTGACCTCGATCCGGATGCCCGGCTTGCTGCCCCAACTGGTCTGATCGAAGATCGTGACTTTGGTATCGAACTGGCTCTTGTCCTCCTGCGACAGATAGGCAAATTCCTTGTCCTCCAGCTGCTGCCAGCCGGATGCGGTCCTGGGCGCCTGGACCAGAGTATCCTCTGCGTTGAAAGCCTCCACCATTTGCGCCTCTACTGCCGTTAGGCCGGCATTGGCATAATGGACCACGTCCTTGCTGGCGATGCCGGCATCCAGATAGGTCTGATACAGCGGGTCTGCGTCCGGAAGCTGCACGTCGTGATTGTAGGTATCGCCATGCTTTGCCGCGGCGCTGCTGCGCCAGGCAAAGCTGATCAGATCCGGCTCCAGGTAGTAGTTCTTGAAGTAGAGCGACTGGGCACCGTCCGCAGAGGTCAGCTTCAGGTCCAGACCGATCACTTCTTTCGTATAGGCGGCCACATCCGTGTCCAGTTCAACATAGGCATAGCTCTGATTGCTGCCAAAGGCGAAATGCGGCTCCAGCGGCAAATCAAAGAAATGCGGCTTGCCGTTGTCCATCAGCTGGATGCGCTGGTGGTTGCGGGCATCCAGCTCATAGAAATTGGTCTCTCCGGCCACCAGTGCAGGCAGCCCGTAGTTGAACCCTGCCACACCCAGGCGAACCCGCAGGTGCCGCGCTTCGGTTTCCCGGTTGAAGTTCTTCAGCGTGACCTGGCTGTTCTGATAGGACAGGATCAGATCGCCATCCTGATGAGTAAGCACCACGTCGCGCATGTCTCCGGAGGCAACGCCGTCCAGTTGCAGCATGTCATAGGTCAGGGCGCCATCGGTGTTATCGATGACATAGGATTTGCTGCCTGACAGGTCCACGGCATAGGTGTCGCTGCCGGCTCCCCCTGCCATCTCGGTGTAACCGGCCCCAGACATCTGATCGTCGCCGCTGCTGCCCAGATAGCTGTCTGTTTCCGCGGCAATGGCCTGCGCCGTCACGGACTGTCCGTTCACCGTCAGCCCCGGCGCCGTTGAGGCCGTATAATAGCCTTCGATCAGCAGCGACTGCTGCGCCTCCAGCCCCAGCGCGGGATCCAGCCGGCTCTCGTCATAAACCAGCAGGTCATCCCCAATGCGCAAGTAGGACAGCTGCGACAGCGCGGCGATTGACACCGCCAGCCCGGCGGCGGCATCCGCCTGTGCGACATAGCGGCCTTGTTCCCCGGCAGCACTCAGGTCGACCGTATCGCCTGCCTTCACTGATGTTATCGAGCGCAGGCCGGACACTGCGGCCTCCGCTTCCGGCGTTCCGCCTGCCAGATTGTCCGCGCTCAGCCGCCCGCTGCCCTCCAGCGGCAGCTCCAGCAGCGCCGGAACCGCGGTTTCAGCACCTGGTTTGTTCGCGTAAACCGTTATTTGACCTGCATGGGCCTGATAATCCGGGATGAGCACCTCAATAGTGTCGTCGAACGCAAAATACAGCAGGTTCAGCTGGCCGTCTTCGGTGTAGGAATAATCGACCTTGTCGTAATCGACATTCAGGACAACGGACATCATCCGCTGCGTGCGGGGCTCCAGACGGAACGCGCCCGCCCCTTTGTTCAAACGGTAGGTCGATACAGCCTGATCGCCGGCCAGACGGGTAACATCGTTGCCGCCAGCCGCCTTTTTCTGGAACACAAAGGACTTGGACACCCGCTCCAGCGATACCGGGTACACACGGCTGCCGTCAGCTCGATAGGCGTTCTCCAGCGTCAGCGAGAAATTGGCACCGCTCTTGTCGCGGAACTGCAAGATCTTGTTCTTGCGCACCACACCGTTGCTTTCAAAGATGTCGCCGATCTGCAGGGTCTTACCGTCCGGCCCGCGCAGCACCAGCGCGTTGGCCGAGGTTTCCAGCGTGTAGCGGTCGTAGTTGTCCGGCAGCTCGATCAGCGCAGCCTGCGGGCCGTCGTTCTTGTCCAGCCAGATCTGGCCGTGGCTGCCCGCGCTCCACAGGAAAGTGTCGTCGCTGGTGCTGTGAATAACAATGCCGCTGTTGACGACAATAGTATTGGCGCCGCCGCCGCCATGCACCTCATAGCCGCTGGCAAAAAAGCCATCGCCGCGCACATCCAGAAGGTTGTCGCCATCATCGCCATAGACCTTGGTAAAGCTATGCGCGTTCACCACCGATATGTTCTCGATGCTGGACAGGTTGAAGTCGAGCGGGTCCGGATGCACGATCCGTCCGGTGCCCGTTCTCAGGTCGATGGTCGCTGTATTCCCATCCGCATCCAGGATCAGCGTATCGACACCGGCGCCGCCATCCAGATGACCCACTTTGGCTTCTGCGGACATGTTGTAGACATCCGCCAGATTGCCGCCTGTCAGCCGAGCCAGCTCGGTGGAATTGTCCAGGCTGAACAGGTTCTTCTTGTTCAGGTCGCCGGTGACCGACTCACCGGCCTTGCGGCCAAGCTCCGCCCAAACGGTGGTGCCGGCAGCAATCAGCTGCGTGGTGATCCGCTCCAGGCTGCCAAAAACCGGATCTTCCTGCTGCAGCAGATAGCCAACCTCATCCTTGTCGCCGTCATTGTCGCCGTCATAATCGACAATGCCATAGTTCACGTTAAAGCTGCGGTTGCGGACATTCAGGTCCTTGTGGCCGCTCTTGGCAAAGATGTCAGACAGATAGGCCTTGGTTTCATTCCAGCCATCCAGCAGGCTGGTCTCCGTATCGGCCGCCGCTTCCTCGCCCTGCTTGCGGGCCTTGGCTTCCTTGAACCCGCGGGTTTCCACCCCGACCCAGGCCGCAAAAAACTGATGCACCTTGTCAGCGGTGTTTTCGAAATAATCGCCGTATTCTTCAATCTGCAGCGCACCTTGAACGATGCCTTGGATGATGAATGCCGCGGCCCCGATGGCCAGGCCAATTGGGCCGGCAGAGGAGGCGACGGTGGCAAGCAGCGACCCGGCTGCCGCAGCAGCCGCAACCGTCGTGCCTGCAGCGGATGCCGAGACTGCCGCCGCAATCGAGACGCCGGTCAGCGCGACACTGGCGGCCAGCGACACCGTGGTGATCACGGTGCTGGAGACCAGGGACTTGTATTCGATGCTTCCGGTGTCGCCGTTGTTGTCCCAGAAATCTTTCCATTCCAGCCCGATGGACGCCAGACTGATCGGTGCCAGAACCAGGTCAAGCGCCCCAGCCTTGACCGCCTTGCCCACGGTTCCCAGCGCCTTGCCTGCCAGCTTGAAGCCGGTGCTGATCCCCTTGCTGACCACCGTCGGCAGCGCTACGCCGCCCGCCAGCTCTGTTACCGTCAGCGCTTTCTGGGTGGTGTTCAGGTTGTTCCAATCGGTGATTACGGAACGCACGGAGTTCAATGTCGTCAGGGTGGTAAAGCTGATATTCGCCCCGTTCAGCGCCTTTTGCGCCCGTGTCGGGCGGAAGTTACGGCGCAGCGACTGGCCCAGCTTCTGGGTTTCCAGATCCGTGTCCTGGCGCAGCTTGCCCTCTATCCCCCGGTACAGCTCAGGATCAATCTTGGTCAGCGCGCTGACCAGCTCCAGCCGGTCCCGGTAGGTGCCGCTGTTGACGATCTTGCGTACTGCGGCCACATCCAGGGGATCCGCATAAGGCCCGGCCCGGAACACGCCTTTATCGTTGAGATAGCTCATCGCGTCGGACCGGGTCCAATCGGCCATGTCCACAATCGCGGTTCCGTCATCCAGCCCGCGCACGCTGCGGCGCAGCTGATCCGTTGCCGCAATCTCCAGCAGCTGAAGGTCAGACGCACCTCGGTGCTTGTTTCTGAGTGTCTGGAAGTCCTGCTCGCTGTAGCCGTTCAGCTGCTTGGACAGTTCCGCAACCCGCAGAACCGAGGCGGTATCCTCAATGGACAGCCCGAACTTCGCTTGTAGCTCCTGCGACTTGCGCAGGTTCCGGCTCTGGCTCGTTGCGGTCTCTACCGCCTGATGGAAGTCCGGTGCGGCCTGATAGGCGCCGGTGATCTTGGAGGTGATCACATCCGCCAGCGACTGCGCCAGATTGGTGGACCCGACTGTGCTTTCCTCCAGCGACCCGGTGCTGAACACTTTGGAGAGATCGCCGCTTTCCGCCTCCAGCCGCTGCTTCAGGATCACTGCGATCTTGACCTTCTCCGCATCCGCCAGGTCACTGGACAGAACGCCTTCCAGGCCGCGAACGTCAAAGCGCAGATCAGACAGCATCGCGCCGCCGCTCGACAGTTCGCTGAACACGTTGCCGGACACTTTGAATCCATGCACCGAAGTGCCCGCATCATACAGCGCCAGAGCCGAAACAGCTTTGCCGTTCAGGCTGACATCCCCAAGTTTCGACAGGCGCTGCCGCTCGGTTACGAAACCATCGCCTTCCAGCAAACCGTCAAGATCGGTGAAAGCCTCTTTCCCAGCCACTTTTGCAGGGTCGAACTGATAGGTGTCAAACACCAGGCTGCCTGCGGAATTTTTCTGGGTATCATAGTAGGACGCCAGGCTGCCTTCCCAATGCCCGCCGCTGCTTTTCTGCAGCAGATGGCTCTCGATGATCGACTTCAGCGCCCCGGCTGTTCCTGCTTCTGACGCCGAGGACATTTTCACCTCAGCAGCATTGGTCTCGTAGAAATGATAGCTGGCCGTGCCGCCGGAAACCTTCTTGGCCACGGCAAAGGCATGGTTGCCAGTGTGCAGCTCATAAAACGCATCACCCGAGGACGCCTGCAGCCGCGACATCACCTGATCCAGGGTCAGGCTGCCCTGCCCGTTCAGAACTGACTGCGCCGCATCTCCGGAATTGCCGAATGCACTCAGGCGGCGGATCAGGCTCTGGAAGCCGACGCTTTCCACATCCTCGCGGATGGAACTGCCGCTGTTGTCCACGATCCTTGAATGGGTGAACACGCCGTCCAGGAATTTCTGCTTGACGCTGTCGGACTGCGACAGGCTGTAGAGATAGCCCAGCGACAGCCCCACGCACTGACCGCAAGGCTTGCCGTCCTTACCGACCCCGACATAGAGCGATTGCGGTGCGTGACGGACTTCGGTTGTGAACTGGCCCGCCGGCGCCTTGCTGTCCACCATCCGGGAAAACCCGGCAGACACTTCGCCCGACAGGGCATCCCAGCTCAGCAGGCGCTCGATATCGCTGCCGTCATCTCCCAGGAGATACAGCTGGTCATCCCCCGCCCCGGCCCGCACGCGGCTGGTCCCCGCCTGGCTCGGCGGCGCCTTGTAAAAGGTCAGGTTCTTCTGGATTTCCAGCGACTGGCCCACGGTATAGCCTGCCGCACCGCCTGCTTTAACCACAATACCGCCGGAAGTCACCGCCTTGTCGGTGAAACCGGACTGCACCACGACATCAAAGGTCAGCTGATTTGCGTTCTTTGACTTGGTTGGGTTTTTCAGGATCTTCTGAACGTCCTTCTGGAACCCCGTATTGTCGAACCCGACCTGATGTCCGGAGCTGTCCCGCACAATGTGTTTCTTGTACAGCGCTTCGGCGGCATCATCGCGGATCTTGAAACTCACAACGAATTTTTTCGATTTGTCGTTGCCAAAGGCCTCGCCCGCCGCACTGGACAGCCGCCGCGCCTGCGCCCGCCATTCGTTGAAGACGTCCCGGCCGAACAGTTTCTGCAGCCCGTTCTTAAACCCCAGCAGTTCCTTGCCGATCCCGACAATCGTGTCCTTGTGCAGCGAGAATGGGATCTCGAACCGCCCCCCCTCAGCGATCTTCGCCTGGCCCAGCCGAGCCTCTTCGGTGGCGTAGCTTTGCGCCGCCGAGCCGGCAACGTTGTCAGGCCGCGCTTCATCCGCCCGCAAACCCGCGCCGCCGGACACAGGCGTCCAGCCCAGGGTGACACCGCCTGAAGTCAGCGCCGCCCGCTTGGATACTGCGTCCGGGTCGTTCAGCAGCAGCTTGTCGATATTGACCTTGGTGACTTCCTTGTTGCCCGGCGTCGTGACCGTGATCGAGCCGCTGGAGGTCCCGTCCGCGGCCCCAACGTTCTCCGAATCAGTCCCCGTGGAACCAGCGATCCCGCTGGAAAGGCCCGCCGCAACCTCGCCCTTCTTCTTGATCTCGCGGGTGTAGGTCTGGAAATCAATGGCGTCCAGCGTGCCCGTGTACAGCTTCTCGATCAGATACTGAACTGCGCCCAGATCCAGGTTCTCTGAGGACCAGGTGGCGGTCTTCTGGTAATTGATCAGCTTCACATCCAGTGTCGGCTGCGTATAGGCCACATCGACCCCTGCCCCATAGTCGCCCCGCAGCTTGAAGGACCGGCCGCTGGCGATCATCAGATCCACCGAATAAACACCATCCTTGGCATTGATGGTGAAGACAGAAGTCGTATCGGAATCAAAGCTGACCCCGGCCTTGAACCCGCCCCCGACAACCCCTTTGGCGCCAATTCCGTGATTGCGTTCGGACTGGAAGGCAAAGGTGGTAGTCCCGACGTCATCCGCCATCGAGGTCGGAATTTCCTTCAGGATTTCCAGTTTCTGCGCGTCTGTCAGGTCGCCTAGTGCCGGATCGCGGTTCGGCTTCACAACCTGTTCAAAGAAATAGTCAAATGGCTTGGTGCGGGTTTCACTGCCGTTGAACTGGGCAATCCGGCTCTTCAGGCCTGCCAGATCCTCGATGTCGCCATCTTCGGCCTCCACCAGTGGTGCTTCGTCCCCCGTCGAACCGCTGCGGGCCTCAAGGATCCGCGTTTTCAGGTTACCCACCTTCTTCTTCACCAGCGATCCTGTGCTGGTGGCGCCTTCCTTCAGCCGCTTTACAGCACCAAGGAAGCTGGTCTTCGCACTGGGACGCGCATCCGGGTCGACTGATGTGCCGGTGGTGCCGGATTGCACAAACGGGGTCGCGGACTTGACGAATGCAGTCTTGGAGGATTCAGGCTTGCGCAGCCTGATCAGATTGACGAAATCGAATCCATCCGCCCTGACTTCCGTTGCATCGCTCTGATTGACGTCCAGCAGGCCCGCCGCGTCCTGGCTTGCGGCCCTGCGCAGGCGCCAAGCAAACTCACCCGGCGTCGCCAGATCATTGCGGATCTCGTTCAGCCCGTCAGCCAGGCTTTTGCTCTTGTTCTTCGTCAGCGCACCGCTGCTGGCGCCCTCGGCGCCAGCGAACTCGATATCGAACCCTTCGCCACCCATCTCAAAGACGCCGGCATCTTCGTCTGCCGCTTCCGCCGCGGTGTCGACCTCAAAGGCCTCGGCAATATCCGGATAAAGCGCAGCAGCGAATTTCGCCCCTTCATCACCGCTGCTGTCGCCATCCCCCAGCAGTGCATCAAAATGATGGCCCAGCTCTTCCGCCAGCAGATACTTCAGATATGAGCGGCCGCCGGTGATGGCGTCATAGGTCAGCACAATGGTGCCGCCCGCGTTTGCCGAATAGGCCGCATGCGCACCGCCCAGGCTGTGCTCCGGCAGGATCGCCAGCCCTTCCGGCATCAGATCATCGTCGATATTGGCAAACTTGTTGAACAGCGTGTCTTCCGCGGCCTGGTCTCCTGCGGCCTTGCTGAAACTGGACCGCAGGATCTCCCGCAGCGCAGCTGCATTTTCCGACACCGCCAGATTGAGGTCCGCCAGAACTTCGGCCATGACATCGGCAATGTGATCGTATTCCGCGGCCAGTACGGCTTCTTCACCAGCTTCGGCGTAGAGGAGTTCTTCAGTCGTTGTCATGCGGTTCAGCCTTCAGTCCAAGTTGCCAGTTCTGCACACGCCTGTGCACTTGGCCAAACGTGGTAGGAAAGCCGGACTATTCGCTCAAATTTCTATCCGAAATACACTATTCACCACGTAAATAGGGTCATAATTTTTGACCTAAAAAGGAATGGGCACCTTCGCTCTGCCGGCACGGCGGCCAGCCGGGAGAACCGGCAATCAAACCCTTTTCCGGCAAGACGTTAACACTTCAGACGCAACCCGAACGGTAACAGAACTGCGCCCGCATAGGAATTTCAGAATGTTTGTTTCAATGGTGTTGCAGGGTGCTGATTAACGTAGGGGCAGCCAGTATCGCCTTGCCGACCTCTCAGCCTGACCGGCAGAGCAGCATGACGCAAATGCATTTCAGTTTGCCGCTTTCCTGCCCGGCTGCCGAACACCGGTGGACGGCTTTCCTAGGGTTCCGAATCTCTTTCGCACGGCAGATTGGACACTGGACCGCTGCCCTGTCTAACGAAGCGCAGGCACGCAGCCTGCCCGCGGCCGAAACGGCCACCCAAGCTTTAGCTGGCTGGCCTTCTCTAAGTGTGCAAACCGCTTCCGCCCCGCCTGGAACCGGGACCTTGCCCTAGGTCTTTTCCAACAGCATGGCTGCAAGGCCAAGACCGTTTCCGGCGCCAATCATCAGCACCCGGTCATGCTTGCGAAGCACTTGCCTCCGGCCAAGCTCCCACAGGCCGATAAGCTGGTCAGCCGTTCCCGTATGCCCAATGCTTCGTCCGAGGCCCCACATGTCCTGCCGCGCCAGATCCGCAAAGGCGCCCGCATACAGCCGGGCACTCAACCCGGCTCCGGCATTGGGGTAGATGACATAGTCTGCCGGGCGCGTTTCAAGATCTGCGGTTTCCAGCAGCCTGCGGCGCAAACGCTGCAATGCCGGGATGAACAGCGCGTTGAACCCTTCCCGGCCATGCGCCTCCAGACACGCCTTCTTGGCAGACTTGACATCGTGATCGCCGGGCCCTTCCGGCTCTGGCCTGACGGCCCGGTACATCGGTTCAAGCGCAGGTTCCGACTCCAGCTCAAGGCAGGCAATGCGGTAGGCGCCGGGGGCCGCACTCAGCCGCAGCGCAAACGCCGCATCGCCGTAGAGCGTCCCCAAATCCGAGTTGAACCGGTCAAACGCTGAACCCGAAAACCGGTCCGCGCCAACAACCAGCTGATCGCCCGGCAGCCCGGCACGGATCAGGTCATAGGCCAGGGAAACCGCGGTGAAGCCGCCATTGCACCCCTGGTTCAGCGACATGACACGGGTGCGGCTGTCCAGCTCCAGCACCGGGTGCAGATAGCTTGCCGGCGGCCACAGCAGCTTGTGGCCATGCCGGTGGATGCTGCAAAGATACAGTGAATTGATGGCGCTTGCGTCCTCGGGGCGCAGCAGCGGCCGCACCGCCCTCAATGCCATTTCCGGCGGGCTCAGATGCTCTTCGATGCAGACCGAGGTGAAACCATCCGTTGCCGCCCGGTCTGCGTCATAACGGCCTTGCGAAACGGCCTCCTCCACCGTGCAAGCGGTGTCCGGCAGCCAGGCGCTCACGCCGGAGACATAGACATCCGCTGTCATGCCGCCACCTTGCGGACACGGTCCAGCGCCTGGACGGCATCAGCAACGATATCGTCCTCATGCTCGCAGCCGGCGCTGAGACGAACCAGATCGCCCGGGATGCCGGGATACCGCCTCGCATCCGCACCGACATCAGGTAGCCAAAGCAGTTCTCCTGCCCGCCCGGCTCCAGGTCGCTGTCCACCAGCACCATGTCACGCCGGGCAATCTCATGGCCGGGCATGTCCGGCAGTCCGGGATAGAAGGTCTCTGCGTCCGCCGGATGCGCGGACAGAACCTCTGCCAGCCAGGGCTGGGGCGGCATGGTCATCCCGCGCATTGGCATGGAAGTGGTGGTCGAGTTCCTGGAAGGCGACCCCGACAAGCCGCTGGTCACCGGCTGCGTCTACAACGGCCGCAACAAGCCGCCCTACCCGCTGCCGCAGCACAAGACCAAATCCGTGTTCAAGACGGATACCCACAAGGGCAGCGGCTTCAACGAGCTGACCTTCGAGGACGAGCGGGATCAGGAAAAGATCTATATGCACGGCCAGAAGGACCAGGAGATTGTCATCGAGAATGACCGCTCCAAGACCATCGGCCGCGATGAGAACAATGCCATCGGGCGTGACCGGACCCAAAGCGTCGGCCAGGACGAAACCCTGTCGGTGGGCCGCGACCAGCGCGAAACCGTGGGCCAGGACGTACTCTACAAGGTCGGCCGCAACCAGCAGGAGGAATACGGCAAGGACCATGTGCATGTGGTGGGCAATATCCACAAGCAGGACATCTATGCCGACCATCTGGTGCAGATCGGCCGCAACCACGAGGAAACGGTGTTCGGGAAATCCACCCTCAACGTGACCGAAGCGATCACCAACAACACCCGCAGCCATACGCTGATGGCTTTTGAGACGTTCACCATCAAGGGCCCGGGCGGCAAGATCACCATCGATGCGGGCGGGATCACGCTGGAGGCTGCCAGCATCAATCTGAAAGGCGCGGTCAGCATGGGCGGCAGCGGCGGCGCCCAGGTGCCCACGCTGCAGAACGCCGCCCGCGACGGCCTGCCGCTGGTCGAAGAATGCGTTCAGCAGAAGGATTGACCTGAATGGTGCGCCTGACCCTCGCAGTGCCGCAGGAGACGGTTCCATGCAACCGGTAGCCCGGATCGGCGACACCCACGCCTGCCCCAGATGCCGCAGCTGCCGGATCGTCAGCGGCGGCAGCGCCACCGTTGACGGCCGCCCGGTCGCGCGCGTGGGCGACAAGACCAGCTGCGGCGCGGTGATCGTGGCCGGGTCGTCCATGTCAAAAGACGGCGGCCGCCCCATCGCCTATACCGGCTCCCCAACCTCCGTCGGCGGCACCATCACCACAGGATCGCCAAACCACAAGGTCATGCCGTGAGGGGCCCCGCTCTCTGCACCGTATCCAGCACCTTGATGAACCCGCTTGGAAGCTTGCAATGACCGGATGTAATTCTCGCCATGCTGGCAACATTTGCAGAATGGAGGCGCGGAAGAAAAACGGGAGCTGGTTCGTGCCTGCAATTGATGCTCATTGCAGAAGACCCGGTTCCGACCGCTGCGGCTTAGGGTCAGGAGCCATTGATTTCCGGTGGATGGCGTGATGCGCCCAAAGATTACGGCCCGCACAAGACCTTGTACAATCGTTGGAAGCGGTGGAGCGAAAAAGGCATCTTTGCCCGGATGATGACCGGTCTGGCTGCTGAACACGGTGAGGAAAAGACCGTGATGATCGACGCAACTTACCTGAAAGCACACCGCACGGCCTCCAGTCTTGGGGTTGAAAAGGGGGGCGCGGGCGCCTGATCGGGCGCACTAAGGGCGGCATGAACACTAAGCTGCACGCAATCTGTGACAGCCAAGGGCGTCCACTGAACCAGTTCGTGACGGCCGGACAGGTCAGTGATTACACCGGTGCAAAGGCGCTGCTGAGTGGTCTGCCTGACGTCCAATGGCTTCTCGGAGATCGCGGGTATGATGCCGATTGGTTTAGAGAAGCGTTGAAAGACAAAGGGATACGCGCCTGCATCCCCGCTCGAAAGCAGCGCAAAAAGCCATCAGATACGACAAACGCCGATACAAGCGGCGGAACCGCCCCTCTCGTGACATTGCTGCGCAATGCACTGCCGGGCAGTGATTGAGATTATGTTCGGCAGGCAGAAGGACTGGCGGCGGGTTGCCTGCTTGTAGCCATGCACGAAATTCAGCGCCAGCTCCGGCCAGGCATTGACGACCTGTCCGGGCAGGTCCGGGTGCCCGGCGCTGATCCCCCAGCTGCCCGGCACGGTGACCGGAAAGTCCGGCAGCGGTCCGGCAAGCGCGTCATCGACCATCCAGCGGTATTTTGGCCGGATCGCGGTGGCGAAGTTGTGGAAGCGGCGCAGGGCATCGCGCCAGGCTTCCAGTTCCAGCACCAGCACCTCGGCGTGGCGGACCTCAACCCGGGCTGCGGGATCATGGGTGGACCGCGGGTTCAGCAGCGTGTCGGCCTGGGTCGGAAACCCGCAGGCCTCGCAGATGCCGCACTTGCAGTCATCCAGGCAGCGCGGGCACAACCCGCTGGCACCGGCTTCGTCCAGGAACTGATCCTGATCCGGCAAATACATGAACGAAAAGATTTTTTCTTTAGAATGCCCTGCTCATACAGCTGCAGCAGCGTGTCCCGCACAAAGCCGTCCGAGGCTGGGCCCGGTTCAAAGTAATTGTCGACCTGGCAGCCGTAGATCTCCAGCGTGTCCAGGATGTCGCGGGTCCAGCCGGAGGCCAGCTCCGCCGGATCGCGGTCCTGCTTTCCTGCGGTCGCCCGCACATAGGGCTGGTTGGTGTCGCTGAAGGACAGCACATGCACGCTCTGGCCGCCCGCCTGGGCTGCTTTGGCAAAGATGTCCGCGGCCAGAAACGGCCCCGCCATATGGCCCGCATGCAGCCCCCCGTTCAGGGTCGGCGGCGGCAGGGTGACGATGAAATCGGGGGTGGGCGTTGCGGCTTTCATCACAGGGCGTCCTCAAATTCGGCGTCACGATAGGCTTCAAAGCTGCGGCTCTTGTCACTCCAGTAAATATCAACAAAAACAAATGGTTCAGCGTTCGAATTGCGCAGATGATGTATCCAGAAGCGGGGGATATAGGCCACGTCGCCACTGGACA
Source organism: Leisingera sp. S132 (assembly GCF_025144465.1). Lineage (NCBI taxonomy): Bacteria > Pseudomonadati > Pseudomonadota > Alphaproteobacteria > Rhodobacterales > Roseobacteraceae > Leisingera > Leisingera sp. S132. The sequence continues at coordinate 130,716 of NZ_CP083557.1, read as the reverse complement.
GCTGCGTTGTCTGGCCTTCGATCTCCAAGTCCGCCCGGCCCGCGGTCACGATGAAGCATTCCTCGTCGTCGTGGCGGTGGGCATCGACGTTCTCCTGCGGTCGGATGGTCACCAGAATGGCGCCGAACTCCGTCAGCGGGCGCTTGCTGTCGACGCGCCCCGGCCAGGGCAGCAGCCGCCGCATGTCGGCGTTGTACTCGCGCGTTGTCACCGCGCTTTTGCCGCGGCGCACCCGGGTTTCAATGTCAAAGGTGTCTCTGTCTTTCAGTTCAAACATAATCTGCCTCTTCATGCGGGTTGGACTGTCCGCGCAGGGGTGTCCTGCCCTGCGCCGGAGGAGTTGTTCTGCGGCCGGACCGGCACCGCGGCAATCGACCGGGCCAGCTCTGCCGAGCGGACCGAAAGAAGGCTGAAGGAACCGGCATCGCCAAAGCCGTGGCTGGTTTCCGAAACGCCGTTCAGAAATACCGGGGCCCGCGTCAGGCCCGGCTTGATCAGCAGCCGGTAGTCCCGCGCCTGGGCGATGGCGCCGTCCGCACGGAACCGGGCCTCTGCCGCAATGCCGGCAAGCAGCGGGTGAAAGGGCTCGCCCTCAGGCGCGCTGCCGTGGTTCAGGAAGCCTGTCGCCAGAATGACCGCATCAAATTCCGCCCGGGTTTCGCTGCGATCCATCCGGTCCAGCAGCGTCAGCTCAAAGCCCCCTGCCCCGCCCTGCGGTGCGATCTCCTGCGTGGTCTTGTTGTCCAGCAGCACGATCTGTGCCCGCCCGGTGACCCGCTGCTCGTACATGCGGAACTGCAGCGCATTGATCACGTCATGGTCAGCGGCGCCATAGTTGCTGCGCCACAGCTCCCGCCGCATGCTGTTCTGCACGTCCTCCGGCGCGTCGTAGAAACGGTCGACGAACTCAGGCTCATACACCCGTTCGGTGAACGGGCTGAGGTCCTTCTGCTTGTAACCGAAGGACCGGCAGATGCCAGTGATCTGCGCCTGCGGGAAATGGCCCGGCAGGTCCAGCAGCATTTCCACCGCGCTTTGGCTGGCACCGATCACGGCGATGCGCCGGACAGTGCCCTCCTCCTGCCAGCGGGCCACGGCGGAGCGGTATTGCGCCGCATGCACCATGCGCCCGCCCATATGCGCGGCAAAGGGCTGGGGGATGCTGATTGACCGGCCCGGCGCAAAGCTCACGCTGCGGGCAAGGAAGACCTCCCCGCTTTCCAGCCCGACCCGCACCGCAGGAAGCCCCCCGGCTTCGGTATATTCCAGGCTGCGCACCGCGGCGCTGTAGCGCACTGCGCGGTCGAACTGACGCGCCGCCCATACGGTAAAGCGGGCGTATTCGGTGCGCGGCGGATAGGGCGCTTCGAGGTTGAGAAATTCGAACAGGCGGCCCTTTGCCTTCAGATAGCTGAGAAACCCATAGGGGAAAGCCGGGTTGCGCGGGGTCACAAAATCGCGCAGCGGATTGTGCTGGATGTCGCTGCCATCGATCAGGAATTCACCCTGCCAGTCCGGCGCTGCCGCTTTTTCCAGAAACAGCACATTGTCCAGTTCCCCTGCTTCCTCGAGCGCAATTGCCAGCGCGATGTTGGAGGGGCCGAAACCGATGCCGATGAACCGGTAGATATGCGGGCTGTCTTCACTCACGTCCGTGCTCCGTCTGTTGCCACCGAGAGGGCGCGGCCAGCACGGGTGCCGGACATCTGACCTGTTTCGGTGATGCCCAAGCCGCCGGAAAATTAAGCGCCAAAAAAGCCGCAAATTGTGCCAAAGGCTGCAGGCCGCGCGCCTGCTGCAGGGGCGTGCCTGCCCGCCGCCAGCCTGAGGCAGCAGAGGTTTCGCAGCGAAACCTGGGCCGCGCATGGCATCACTGTCGCGCTTTGGCTTATAGCTGACCTGGATGGACGGCGGTTCTGCCCGCTATCTTCCAAGCCTGTCCGGTTTGGAGGTTTCGCAGCGAAACCTGTTACGAGGCAATGCAACCCGCTGGCAAGAAAACGAATTGCTGAGCAGAACGCTGCGAACAGGGCGCCGCAGAGAGGATTGGGCAGTTCAGAGGTTTCGCTGCGAAACCTCCCTGCCCTGCTCAGCCCTGCTCAGCCCTGCTCCAGCAGATGGCGGACGTTTTCCATCACCGCGTCAACCAGGTCGGAGGTGACATTGCTGCCGTGGAAGCGGATCGCATAGCCGTTGGGGCCGCTTTCGCGTTCGATGGAAATGCCGTTGGCCAACCGGGTGCGGCGGCTGCGCACGACCTTCTGCGCGGTCTTGGGGCGGCCGCCGCGGGCGGGGTCCTGCGGCGCGCCTTCGGCCTGTTCCACGAATTGCAGCAGCGCGTCCCATTCCTCTGCCGCCGAGCGCGCGCCTGCGGCCTCCAGCGCGGCGCGCATCACCTCTGCGGTGCCGGTGCGCAGGGCTGCGGCCAGCCGCAGGCACTGGCGCTCATTGAGGCCGGTGGCATAGGCCAGCATGTCGCCCAGCTCCTCGTGGATCAGCGCGAAGGAGCGGATCTTGGACCGCTTGGCCTTGGAGGCGTGCTGGAACAGCACCGCCACCGCGTCATCGACATTCTGGAAGATGCCGTCATGCACCGCCGAGGCCGCCGCCCGGCCGCGCTCATACTGGCTGAGGCCGGAGCGGATCTCGTTCTCCTCGATCATCGAGACCAGCGCGTTGGCGATGCTGCCGGGCTCGCGGATGAAGGCGGGGATGGTCTGGAACCGTTCGCCGCCGCTCATGGCATTGAGGCGGCGGATGGCGGACAGGCGGCGGTAGCCGGAGACCAGCGCGTATTTGCCCGCATCCTCGGGGTTCAGCGGCTCGAAGACCTCGATCGGCAGGCGCAGCCCGTTGGCGGAGATCGAGGCCATCAGCTCCTGCATCTCGTCCTCATCCAGCACGATGCGGTCGCGGTTGAGGGCGTCGGCGGTGATGTCCTCCAGTGGCAGCTCCACCGCCACCAGGCCCTTGCCCTCGGCGGCGCGCAACCGTTCGGCGTCAGCCTTGTCCCGTGCGGCTGCCTCGCGGTCGGCCTGGGGCAGCGGGCTGGCGTGGCGGGCGGCATCGGCCACCACATCGGCAATCGGCGGGCGCAGGCCACCGGGGCCGCGGGCCAGGTCGCGGTCAATCCCGGCCTCGATTTCCTTCAGCGCCTCGGGAGAGGGGGTTTCAAGCTGTCTGCGGCGTGCCATCTGCTCTGTCCTCTTTTGGGGTCTGTTCTGCCTGCTCCATCTGCTGATCGCGCCACCAGCTGCCGATCAGCAGCTCCTTGAATTCCGCATAGGTGCGGTCGAACACTTCACGCCCGCGCACATAGGTCTCGCGGTTGAAGTTGCGGTAATCCGCCTCGTAGATGCCGGAGACGCTTTCGCCGGCCTGGCCGACCAGGGCGGTATAGTCCTGGCGGTAGGCGTTCATCATGTCGCCGAAATAGGCCTGGATCACATTGGCCAGGTCGCTTTGCTGGCTGGCGTCGAAACGGGTGATCAGGGCGCGCACCACGTCCCATTCGAACTTCATCTCCGGCAGCCCCGCGCGGCGGCGGCCGGCGTTTTCGCCGTCCTCGATGGAGGCGAAGGTGGAATAGAGCATGTCGAAGAAACGGCCCGTTGAGTCGAACTCCAGGAAGGACGCGCCAAGCGGCACCATCAGGATGTCGGCGGCGGCGAGCGCGTTGATCGTGAGGTAGCCGAGGGCAGGGGGGGTATCCAGCAGCACAATGTCATATTCATCAAGCGCGCCGCCCGCCTCCAGCGCGTTGGTCAGCGCATCCCACAACGCCCAATTGCGCAGTCCCATCCGCCAGACCGGGATCTGGAACTCCGCCCAGTAGAGGTTCAGCTGGGCGCCGATGAGGTCGATGTTGGGCCAGTGGGTTTTCTGCACGACGTTTCGCAGCGAAACCTCCCGCGCCTCGGTCAGAGTCTCATCCAGCGGAATAGGGTCTAATCCGGAGGCGGCGCGGACTTTGTTCTCGGCCTCCACCGCCTCGGCGTAGTCGCGGGCGAGCAGGGGGAAGACGGTCTGCCATTCATCGGCCACCTGGCCGCCGAGGATCGAGGTCATGGAACCCTGGCTGTCGAGATCGACCACCAGCACCTTGTAGCCGTCGAGCGCGGCGGACATCGCCAGGTGGGCAGCTGTAGAGGTCTTGCCGACGCCGCCCTTGAAGTTGGCGACCGCGACAACCTTGGCCGGCAGGCCCTCCGGGCGGTAGGGGCGGTATTCCTTGGTGGCGATGCCTTCGGAGGCGAAATGGTCGCGCAGCTTCAGCACCTCCTCCAGCGTGAACCATTTGGAACCGCTGGCGCCCTCGCCCTGGGGCAGATCTGGGTTCTTGTTCAGCACCCGGCGCAGATGGGCGGGGGCCACGGGGATCAGGTAGCGGGTGATTTCCCAGGTGGAGAACTTGCGCAGCCGCTTGCGGCCGTCGGGGGCATAGCCGCGCTTGGCCAGATCATCGCGTCCGCGGCCCGCAAAGGCGGCGGCCTTGGCAAATCGGGCGGTGTCCACCAGATCGCCAAGCTTGGCCGCTGCTGCCTCCGGATCCAGGTTGAAATAGGGGGGCAGGGGGGTATCAGGTTTCTTTGCCATGTGCCTTATGCCTCGGGTAGATCGCCTGTTTGGCGTGTTATCCCGGTTTTTGTCGCACATCCTGGGCAGAAGGTGAATCATTATCTGGCAGCGCATCTGTTTTCCGCTGCCGTCCGTATCGCGCGGAATATATGAGTCTTTTCCCCAATAATGACTATCGCACAAACAAGTTGAAATGTTGTGAATCTTTGATTCAGTTTAGAATCTTTGCGGTCAGTAATCCGTTACTTATCATATGGTTAGATGTGTTTCGGGACCTGCCTCCGGTATCAAAGGAACCCGTTTACAGGGGCATTGGTACCCGTTTGCGGGAACAAGGGGCCCGATTCGCAGGAGCAGGGGCACCCGCGACTCAAGAGCGCCAAAATGAGGGTCCCGGGGCGTCAGAATAGCCCGGAACGCCGGGTTTTGAGCGCTGATTTGCGCGAAATTCCGAAGGCTGCGCCGATAGGTACCCGTTTGCGGGATGGCGTCGTCCTGTAAAAGGGTGCCCAAAGCAGGATTGAGCGCGGGTGCCTTTTCCGCCATAGTAGCCCCGAGAGCAGATCCCGCAGAGTCGCAAAGGCTAAAGCGGGGCAAAAGGGCAGGGCGATGGACGCTGACAACATCCCGCACAGCAAGCTGACAGGCCCCCTGCGCCGGGGGTCGGTGAAGAAGAACGTGGCGGCGATCCATGTCTCCGGCAAGCTGACGCTGCTGCAGCGGAAGCTGTCGAATGTGCTGTTGCTCAACGCCTATGACGCGCTGGTGACCAAGCCCAAGCACCAGATCGACGCGCAGACGCTGTGCCTGATGGTGGGCTATAACTCCAACGACATGGAGACCCTGAAGCAGTCGCTGCGCTCATTGGCGGAGACGGTGGCGGAATGGGACATGCTGGACGAGCAGGGGCGGCAGGAGTGGGGTGTCAGCTCGCTGCTCTCTTATGCCAAGCTGTCCGGCGGGGTCTGTGAATATGCCTACAGCCCGGCGCTGGCGGAGAAGCTGCATGACCCCAAGGTCTTTGCCCTGATCAACCTGAACATCCAGCGGCGGTTCACCAGCGGCCATGCGCTGGCGCTGTATGAAAACTGCTACCGCTTTGTGCGCACCGGTTCGACCGGCTGGTGGGATATTGCGCTGTTCCGCCGCCTGATGGGGGTGGATGGCAGTGCCTATTACGAAAGCTTCAAGCATCTGAATGCCAAGATCATCAAACCGGCGGTGGCGGAGGTGAACAAGACCTCCAACATCCTCTTGACGCCGGAGTTCAAGAAGATGGGTCGGCAGGTGGCGGAGGTGCGGTTCCGGATCAAGGAGAACCCGCAGCTGGCGATGCTGGATATCGACGATGGCGCGGGGGTCCGGCAGGGGGCTGTCTATGGCCAGCTGATGGAGCTGGGCGTCAGCGACCGGCTGGCGCGGCAGTGGATTGCCGAGCATGGCGAGGACTATGTGGCGGAGAAGGTCGGCTATCTGAAGGGGCAGAAGGGGGTCGACAGCCCGGTGCGCTATCTGAGTGCGGCGCTGCGCGATGATTACAAATCCGGGCCTGCCGAGACTGCTAAGGAGGTTGCGCCGGAGGTTCTGGCGGCGGCGGAGGCGCGCAAGGCGGCGGAGGCCAAGGCGGCGCGGGCTGCCGCGGCAGAGGATGCGGCCAAGGCGCGGGAGCGCTCCCTCAGGGCGCAGAAGCTGGAACGGATCCGGGAGCTGGCGGCGGGGCGTTCGCCGACGCAGCGGGATGCGGACAAGCGGCTGTTCCTGAGCCGCCTGGAAGATGAGATCGATCGCGAGGAATTCCGCAACCGCGGCTGGGCGGCGGCGCTGCTGGCGGCGGATATGGCTGCGTTCTGGGAGGAGCTGGTTCCGGGCGCGTTTGAGGATTTGCCTGCTTAGAGCCTGTTTTCCGGGCTTGCCCGGGTGCGGCCTGATTTACGGAAAGGGATGCGGGCATGGCCCTGAAAGTCAAACCCAAGCGCTATGGCCCGGTGTTCGTGATCTTTGATGGCGGCGCAGCGCTGCGCTATGCCAGCGGCGAAGGGGCGGACAGCAGCCCGTACCCGCCTGCAGGCTCACCGGTAGAGACGATGCTGGCCGCGCTTGGCGCCTGTATTGTGCGGTCGCTGGAATGGACGGCCGGCCGGCACAAGCTGCAGCTGCCGCCGTTTCAGGTGCGGGTAGCCGGAGTGGGTGCGCCAGAGCTGCCGGGGCGGCTGGAAACGGCAGAGGTTGCCGTGATTGGCAGGCTTTCGGATGATGCGGCGCTGGCCCGGCAGATTGTGGCGCAGGCCAAGGCCGCTTGCACCGTCAGCAACTCGATGAACAGCGCGGTGACGGTGAGGCTGGAAGAGGGCTGACGGCGCTACCGGGTGAAGCTGATGGGCAGGCTGAGGCGGATTTGGCTGGCCTGCAGCTGTTTCGGGGCGGGCGGGAATTTTCCGGCGCGGGCGACGGCGGCAAGGGCGGCCTGATCAAAGGCGGCATTCCCTGATGATTTGGCGATGCGGTGGTCCAGCAGGCGGCCGTCGCGGGCCACCGTCAGGCGCAGCACCACCTGGGCCGTGCCGGTGGCGCCGGAGGGGTAGCGTTTGCGCCGTTCGATGCGGGCGCGGATCTTGTTGCCCCAGACGGTGCGCAGCTTGGCCTCGCGGCCTGGATTGGCAGTGGCGGTTTGGGCGCCGCCGGATTGGCCCGCCTCAGCGCCGCCGCCCGCACCCGCGGCGCGCTGGCCTGCCTGTCCTGCCGCGTTGCGGGTGGAGTTGGCCTTGGGCGGCGGCGTCTGTTGCGGTTTGGCCTGAGGTTCCGGTTCAGGCTCTGATCTGCGCGGTTTGGGCTGTGGCGGCGGGGCGGTGTCCGCCTGCACGGGCTGCGCCGCAGCGGGCCGGGCGAGCGGCGCCAGCAGTGCGGCGCGCGGCGCCCGGGCCAGTTCAAACTGCGGCAGGGCAGGGGGCTGGATCTGCGGCGGAGCTTCCGGCTTCGGGGTTTCGATCTGCGGGGTCTCGGGCGATTTCTGCCAGGCCTCGGCCATGCGGGCGACCTCGGCGCTGGCGGGCTGCAGCGAGACCAGCGCGTCGCCGCCCGCACCGCTGGAGTGCGCGCCGGTTTCGGGCGCGCTGGCAAAGAGTGCGATGTGGATGAGGCCCGCAAGGCCCGCAAAGATGGTGAATTCAGCGGCGCGTCTCATGGCTGGCGCACCACCAGTTCGGCGCGGGTGAGACCGGCCTCTGCCAGCTGGCGCAGGATGCGGGCGAGGGTCCGGGCCTCCAGCCGTGCGTCGGCGCGCAGCTGGATTTGCGGGCTGTCCGCGCTGGCGGCAGCGAGGCGGGTGAGGGCGGCATCGCCCTCGGCCCCGTCGAAAAACATCCGGCCATCGGCGCCTATGTAGAGCACCGGCTGGGCCTCCGGCGCGGCCTCTGACGCGGCATCGGGCGGGGTGACGTCGAACGGATCGGGCTGCGCCAGCCGTGAAGTCATCAGGAAGAAGATCAAGAGCAGGAACACCACGTTGATCATCGGCACGATGGATTCGGCGCGGGGGCGTTTGGGGGGATCGCTCAGGTCCATGGGCGTTGCCTCACTCCACCAGCACGACGTTGCTGAGGCCTGCCTGCTGCAGCAGGGCGGTCACGCCGGTGATGCGCTGCAGGCTGGCACCGTCGCGGCCGCGCAGGATCATCATGTCGGCGGGGGATTTCATCAGCGGCGCCAGCGCCTGGGCGAGGTTGCTGTCCGCCACCGGCACGCCGTTCACATCTAGGTTGCCGGGGCCCACGCCAATTAGGCGCGGCGGGCCATCGTAGCTGCCGCCCTGTCCGGCCAGCGGCAGCTGCAGCACCGTGTCCATGCCAAAGCGGGAGGCCAGCATGAAGAACACCAGGAGCAGGAACACCACGTCGATCATCGGTGTCAGGCTGGGTTTGCGCCGGGGGCGCGGGGCGGGGGCGAGCTGCATGGGGTTACTCGGCGGCCAGCGCCAGCTGATCGGGCTGCCGGGCGACGAAGATGCGGGTGGCGCTGTCCTCCAGGTCGCGGCGGATGCGGGAGATTACCGCTTCAAACCAGGTGAGCGCGGCGGAGGCGGGGATTGCCACCGCCATGCCGGCGGCGGTGGTCAGCAGCGCCTCCCAGATGCCGCCGGCCAGCAGGGCGGGGTCGGCCTTGGAGCCGGCGGCCTGCAGCGCCTGGAAGGCGGCGATCATGCCCAGAACGGTGCCGAGGAGGCCCAAAAGGGGGGCGATGGTGGCAATCAGCTCCAGCGCGCCGAGGCCGGTGGCGGCACTGGCCAGATGCAGTTTGGCGACTCGTGCGGTCTCCTCGCGGGCGCGGTCTTCTGGTAGGCTGGCGGTGGCGGTGAGGGCGGCCGTGACGACTTTGGAGCGCACGCCGATGCGGGTCTGCACGATGGCCAGCGCGGCGGCGCGGTCGCCGCGTTCAAAGGCGGCAACGGCATCGGCGGCCTTGCCGCGGGACCAAGCGCCGATCAGGGCCAGCCGCCAGATCTTCCACAGGATCAGCGCCAGGGTGATCACCGAGAGCGCCGCAATGGCCCAGATCGACGGGCCGCCGTCGCGCAGGAATTTCAGCGCCTTGGCGGAGGCGTCAGAGGCCATCTGCGTCAATTCGGGCTGGCTGGCGGACGTTTCAGCCTCGGTCTGCGGTGCAGGGGGCGCGGCCAGCGTGCCTGCGTCTGTCGAAAGGGCAGGGGACGCAGATGCTGGGACCGGAGCAACTGGCGGCTGGGCAATAGGGGCTGACGGCTCTGGCGCTGTTCCGGCGGCGGCGGGCGTGTCTGCGCTGATGACGGGCACCGGTATTGCCGGGGTCTCCTGTGCCGCAGCCAGGGAGGCCATGAGCAGAAAGGCAGCCGCGGCTGCGGGCAAACGAAGGGTCATGGACCGGTCTCCAGCCAGAAGCGCCGCAGGGCTGCGGCGGCAGGTTTGGGGGATGGCTGGGCGGCCCCTGAGGGAGCGGGGAATGCCTTGCTGGGGAGGTTTCGCTGCGAAACCTGCGGCCACGGGTAGGAAAACCAACCCGTTTTGTCAAGATTTCCGGATCAGGCGTTCACGGACTGCCAGTCCATGGCCTCAAACTGCTCGCGGAAGGCGAAGCGTGCCAGGTGGCGGTCGATGATATCGCGGGCTTCGGCCAAGTCTGCCGCGTCCGGCGCGGTGACTTCGGCGGTGAGGATGCCATCGGCGGCGCGCAGCGTGGCAGGCCCCATTCCCAGCGCAACAGTGCCGCGGGTGTCGTCGTGCTCCACGGCAACCTTGTGGGCGAAATGCTTGCACAGCTGCTGCAGGTATCTGGAGGCGTTCGGAGTCTCAAAGCGGCCCTGGTCGGTGAGCATGTTGTAATCCTTAGTGTTTTACTCAGATTGCAGCACAATAGCGCGCTGCAGGCCTGCGGCAAGCGGAAATCCGGCGCGCATTTTGCCAACGGGGCGCGAATTTCGCTGCTGACAAGCGGCGCCGGGATGCGTAGAAGGGCCGGGCTGCGGTGCAGGCAGGATCCGCGCCTTGCCCTTGTTAGTCTCTGTTTCCGGGGATTCGGGCGGGCGGATACGGCGACCCACATCTCAAGCGGTTCCATGAAAATCCTTGAGAGGCTCCCAATGTTCCGGGCTTTTGAAAACCTTGTCGATCCCTTTGCGCCCGCCCATCAGGCGCCGCCGCGGGCCAGCTTAAGGGCCTATCTGGCGCAGCAGCTGGCGCCCTATGGCAAATGGCTGCCCTTGATGTTTGCCATCGGTGTTCTGACCGCGCTGATGGAAAGCGGGCTGATCTTCTATTCCGGCCGGGTGGTGGACCTGATGGCGGAGACCGGCGCGGGCGCGTTCTGGGACGCGCATGGCACCGAGATGCTGCTGGCGCTGTTCTGTGTGCTGATCGTGCGGCCGTCGCTGGTGGGGCTCAATCACCTGCTCTTGGAGCAGACGCTGTCATCAAACCTGCAGGAGCAGGTGCGCTGGCAGGCGCACCGGCATCTCCTGGGGCAGTCGGCGGGGTTCTTTCAGAACGATTTTGCCGGGCGGCTGAGCAACCGGGTGATGCAGATGGGGCCTGCGGTGCAGGACAGTGTGCACATGCTGTTCGAGGCGGTGCTGTTTGCTGTCACATACATGATCGGCGCGGTGGTGGTGCTGACGCAGATCGACTGGCGGCTGGCGGTGCCGCTGGTGGCCTGGGTGGGGCTTTATGGGCTGTATGTGCGGCACACCGCGCTGAATGTGGCGGCGACGGCAGAGAAATGGTCCGATGCGCGCTCTGCCGCGACCGGGCGGATTGTCGATGCCTATGGCAATATCGAGACGGTGAAGCTGTTTGCCCGGGACGGGCAGGAGCAGGCCTATGCCTTGTCGGCGCTGCGGCGGCTGCGGACGCGGTACCAGCGGTTTTTGCGGATGATGACGCGGCTGGCGTTCGGCAGCATTGCCATCAACGGCGTGCTGATCCTGATTGTGGTGGCGCCTGCCATATGGCTGTGGATGCGCGGGTCTGTCAGCGTTGGCGAGGTGGCGGCGGTGTCGGCCCTGACGATCCGGCTCAACGGCATGAGCGGCTGGATCCTGTGGGTGACGATCCGGCTGTTTGAAAACATGGGGGTGATCCGCGAAGGCCTGCGGTCTCTGTCGGCCGCGCATGAGGTGACGGATGCGCCGGGGGCAAAGCCCTTGGAGGTGGCCCGTGCCGAGGTGCGGATCGAGGGGCTGCGGCACCATTACGGCAATACGGCAGGCGGGGTGAACGGGATCGACCTGCACATCCCGGCGGGCCAGCGGGTTGGTATTGCCGGGCCGTCGGGGGCGGGGAAATCGACCCTGATCAACCTCTTGCTGCGGTTCCGCGACCCGGAGGGCGGGCGTATCCTGATCGACGGGCAGGACATCCGCGGCGTGACGCAGGAGAGCCTGCGCAGCCGGATCGGGGTGGTGACGCAGAACACCTCGCTCATCCACCGCTCGGTGCGGGCGAATATCCTGTACGGCAACCCCGGCGCGACTGAGGCAGAGATGATTGCCGCCGCCAAGCGGGCAGAGGCGCATGACTTCATCATGGGGCTGCGCGACCACGCGGGGCGCACAGGTTACGATGCCCATGTGGGGGAGCGCGGCGTGGCGCTGTCGGGCGGCCAGCGGCAGCGGATCGCGATTGCGCGGGTGGTTCTGAAGAACGCGCCGGTTCTGATCCTGGATGAGGCGACCTCGGCGCTGGACAGTGCGGTGGAGGCGGCGATTCAGAAGACCTTGCTGGATGTGATGCAGGGCAAGACGGTGATTGCCATTGCCCACCGGCTGTCGACGATTTCGCAGATGGACCGGATCGTGGTGCTGCAGGAGGGGGAGATTGCCGAGGACGGCAGCCATGCGGAGCTGCTGGCGCGGCAGGGGGTCTATGCCGGGCTGTGGCAGCGCCAGGCGGGCGCGGCGGAGCGGGTGGCGGAAGTGGTGTGAGGGCTAGACACCTGCCATCAGCACATCCACCGCACGGGTGATCAGGTCGCCCTGATCCGCAACAGAGCCGGTGCGGCGCAGGCTGGCGCGGCGCACCGCTGCGATCAGCCGGGTAGCCAGGATCAGGCGCTGGGTGTCGTGCGTGATTTCCGGGTTCAGGTGCGTCACGGCCGGGTAGTTTGCCAGCAACGGAATGACAACGACGGACGGGTCGGGCGGCAGCAGATCGCTTTCGATCACGACCATGGAGATACCATTGTATTCCGCTACGTCGAAGCGGGTCAGTCCTGCCACGAGGTTGCCCCCGGCGCAGTCATGATGTCAGCCAGCGGATGGCCGTGCTGTTCGTGCCACTCGGATTGCGCGGCAAAGGCATCGGCGTTTTCCTTCAGCCACTGCTGGCGCCGTGCCTCGGAAACGGCCTGCACCAGTGCGGTCTCTGCCACTGCGGAGACGTTGATGCCGAGAGCCTTGGCGCGGTCCAGCGCCTGCGCATCCAGGGTCAGGGAGGTTTTGCGTTTGGCGGTGGCGGTCATGGGCATATGCTCCAGTGATATACCGCCAGAATATACCGCCAGGTAGTAATTCGCAAATCCCGGTGCGCGTGGCTGGGCGCACCGGAGGCTGTTGCAGGGCAGGGGGCTGTTCAGACGGCTTCGGCAGTCTCAGGCACCTCTTGCCGGGTTTGGGCGCGAATCTGGACAATATCGGCTTTTAGGATCTGGAAAACCGCATCCCCGAACCACTCCAGCGAGGCCTCGCAGGCCGGGTCCTGGGCCATTTCTGCCAGCAGCGCGCTGTAGTCATAGGCGCCCTGGAACAGCGGCACCATGCCAGCACGGCTGCCTGCGGCGCTGTAGACGTTGGCAGGGGCAAAGACGTCCAGCCGGTCGCGGCTCGACACGTTCTTCAGGTGGTAATGGGCGATGCGGGGCAGGAGGATGCGGCGGGCCTCCACCGGGTCATCGCCGCCTTCCCAGACGTGCAGCGCGTCGAAGTTGATGGCGAGCGCGTCGTGGTCCGTGGCGTCGATCAGATCGCAGGTGGCGGCGAGCGTGTCGGCCAGGGTGCCGGGATGGGTTTCGACCAGCAGGCGCAGCCCGTGATCCGCGGCGATAATGCAGGCTTCGCGCAGGGCGCGGGTGGTCTGGCGGCGCTCTTCCTGCGTGGCCCCGGCGCTGGACTGCTGGCCCGCGAAGGTGCGCATTTTGGCCGCGCCCCAGGTCCGGGCCTGGGCGCATAGCGCCAGGGTGCGGGAGCGCAACAGGTCCGGGTCATGCAGCGGCAGGTAGTCGCTGATCATTGGCACCGACAGGCCTTGCGCCGCCATCCACTGGGCATTGTGAATGGCCAAGGGGGATTGGTTGCGGGCGTGCACGCCCCACAGCTCGATCCCCTGAAACCCGTTGTCGCGGGCCCAGAAGGCGATGTCCTTGAGCCCGATCAGCTGGTGGCGGAAGGAAATGGTGCAAAGCGAGATGTTCATGCCGGAACCTCCTGCGGCTGGGTGTTGTCCAGTTGAGGGCTGGCCGGGCTGCTCGACTGGGCTGGCAGGTTCGCGGCGCACCAGTTGTCAAACTGTGCGTGCAGCGCCGCTTTGATGGTGAATTCGAGCTGGTCCAGCGCATCCAGCGCCGCGAACAGGTCGGGGATCATGGCGCGGTCGCCTGTATGGGCGATGCGGGCGGCCAGGAAGTGCAGGCTGCGGAAACCCTCGCAGAGCGCCTCCACCCGGTCGCATTCGGCGTCGAAGGGCTCAAAAGGCGTGTCCAGCTCCTGCCAGAAGAAGGCAAAGGCGTGCTCATAGGCGTATTTGCGCAATGACAGCACCGGCATTTCCCGCACCGCGCGGCCGAGGTCGGCCAGCGCCAGCGGCCGGGCCGGGTCGCAGTGGTAGCTGAAAATCCGCCGCAGGGCGGAGGTCAGCAGGTTATCATCAGCGCGAAAGGTTTCGGTGAAATAGGCCGCCAGATCCGGTGCCTGCGGCGCCTGCGCATCGCCGCTGTTCAGAATGTACCCGCCCGCCACCGTGGGCTGCGCCATCGCGTTCAGGATGGTTTCGCGCGGCAGGTCGCCGCGCCAGCGGTAGTCCGGGTCATAGAGGTGCCAGAGGTCCGGATCGTCGGTCAGCTCAATGATGACGTAATGCGGGAAGGGGTTCTGGTTGTACTTGTTCTCGCGCTCCGGCAGGTGGAACATGTCGAGGAAGACCACCAACTGCGCGTCATCGGATTTGGTTGAGAGCAGCTGCTCGAAGCGGATCAGGTTCTGCTCCTTGCTCTGCCTGTGGTCGTACCATTCGCGCACCGGAATGCTGTAGAGCCGCTCGATCCAAACCGCGAAATGGTCCTGGGTGATCTCCTCGCTGTGGTAGGCAAGCTGCATCGCAGGCGTCACCGCAAAGCTGCTGTCCCAGGTGCCGAAGTAGAACGGGCGGAAGTTCAGATGCTCATGCCGGCGGATCGCGGCGCAGAGGCAGCTGACAAAGCAATGCACTGTGATTTCGCTGGGGGCGGGGGCGGTGTCTGCCTGCGGCGCGGGGTCTTCGCCCAGCAGCATGCGGATCAGCCCGTCGACGGTGGTGAAATCGCTCTTGGACAGCTCGCGTTCCGGCATCTCGATGCCATGATCGGTTTCCAGATGCAGCATCAGGTTGATGAGGATCACTGAGTCGATGTGCAGGTCGTCGTTCAGCACCGCCTGCGCGGAGAAGTTCTGCAAATACGGGTTTGCGAGCGGACCGGACAGGGTCTGGCGGATGGCCTCGAGGATATGGTCGTAGGTCATGCGTCTGCACTCTCCGGTGTGTACTCTGCGGCGATCTCGCGGCGGTTGATCTTGCCGTTGGCCTGGCGGGGCAGGGCGGGGAGGTGCCGGATCAGGGCGGGCTGCTGGTAGTCCGCAAGGGCGGCGCGGCAGGCCTGGCGGATGGTGTCTTCACTGGCGGTGCCCGAGTAAAGCAGCCCCGCGCGGGCGCCCGAATGCGGGTCGGGCAGGCGGAAGGCGACGGCGTCGCTGACGCCGGGCAGGGCCATCACGGCTTTCTCGACGTCCTGCGGATAGACGTTGAGGCCTGCGACATTGATCATGTCATCGGCGCGGGCGGTGAAGACCAGCATGCCGGTATCGCTCAGGCAGCCGAGGTCGCCGGTGTCGATTGTCTGGCCCGCGATAGTGATGCGGACCGCGTCCGGGGAGCCGTTGCGGCCAGCGGTCAGGGTTACATGCGGCAGGGGCTGGCCGACGTCATACGGGTTCTGCAAATCCTGATTGATCGCCACGCAGCCGGCCTCTGAACAGCCGTACTGCTGGAACAGATGGGTGGTGCGGGCGCGGATCAGCTGGAACCAGGCGTCGGGCAGCACGGTGCCGGAGGTGTTGGCGGCGTAAAGGCGCTGGCCCTCGGGCAGGAGGCGGGCCAGCGTGTGCAGCATCGCGGGCGAGGTATAAAGCAGCGGCTGATCCGTCTCGCGCAGGCGGCGCAGGATGTATTTCGGGTTCAGGCTGTCGAGCACCACCGGCACATGGCCCCGGTGCAGCGCCACGAAGACGCCGGCAATCAGCCCGTAGGAATGGGTGACAGGGCAGGCGATCACCGGCGTCATCGCGGCGCTGGCGGTGAAAAAGGCGGCGTAGCTTTCCACCTCTGCCGCGATCTGGTCCCAGGTGCGGGTGATCACCTTGGCGGCGCCGGTGGTGCCGGAGCTCATCTGCACCAGCACGCCGCCGCGCGGGGCGGTGCCCGCTTGCGGCAGGGCAGTCTGCTTCAGCCCGTCGCTGAGCATCACGTCGCAGCCTGCGGCCTGCGCCATGGTGCGGGCGGTTTCCGGCGGCAGGCTCGCGTGGATCGGAAAGACGCCGGCGCCCTGCGCGCGCAGGTACAGAAGCGCCGAGAGTGCGGCGCCGGCGTTTTGCATGTGCAGGCCGTAGCGGTGCGTGGCAGGCTCCGTCAGCACGCGGTCCAGCCGCGCGGCGAGGTCAGAGGGGTCGATCGGGGTGTCGTTCAGAACAAACATGGCGGTTATCCTTTTCCGGTGGCCAGGGCGTTGGCGATCAGGTGGCCGTGCTGCGGGTTTTCAGGGTCTAACTTGCGGGAAATCAGGCTTTCGGCGCGGATCTGCGGGGTGAAGGGGGCAAAGGCGGCCTGTCGGTCCTGCATTCCGTGGTCCGCCGCGTAGCGGTCCAGACGGCTGCGGACCCGGCGCCAGAAGGTGGCCTCTGCCAGCCCGTAATGGCGTTGCAGCAGGTCCGAGAGGTCGGCGAGGTTGAAGACAAACAGCGTGTCCATCACCAGCCAGCGCAGTTCCTCAGGCGCGGACATGCGGTGGAACTTGTCCGGCGGCGCGTGTTTGTAGGCCGGGTCGATCTGCGACAGGTCCGGGCAGAGGTCCGGATGAGAGAGCAGCTCCGGCACGTATTCCAGGCTTTCGTGGAAATCGCGGGCGATGAGGCCCGCGGGCCAGCCGTTTTCGTGGTGCAGGATCAGATTCTGGCCATGCGCCTCCAGCCCGATGCCGTGCGCGACCATCAGGTGCCAGACGGGCAGCACCGCCACTTCGATCAGCCGGGCGAGCCAGGCGTCCAGCCCGTGCGCCTCGATCCAGGGGGCGACCAGGGGGCGGCCATCTGGGTCGGTGAGGGCAAGACCGTTCACCGGCATCATCTGGTCTGCGGGCAGGCCGAGCGCCTCGGGACTTTGCCGCCAGATCGCGGCCAGATGCCCGTCGAGCGCGGTGCCGCGGCCGGCGGTGATGGCGGCGTATTCCGGCAGGATGGTGAGCGGGTAGCGGCTGGTGAACAGCGGGTCGCTGTCCAGCACCTGCGCCAGCCAGTTGGAAATCGCCGGGGCGACGGCGACGGATTCCGGCGCGAGGGTGCGCAAGGAGGAGGTGTTGCGCATCGCCATCGCGGTTTTCACATGGGCGCGGGCGGGGTCCGTGGCGTTCATCAGGGTGCGGATCGACTGGGTGGCGCGGTAATGGTCTCCGATGGGGCCGGCCTCGGCCAGTTGGCCTGTGTGGCGCCATTGACTGTAGAGCGGGTCGGATTGCAACTGGGCGTGCTGCCAGGGGTGCAGGGGCAGCAGGCGGAAGCTATCCAGAGGCGCGCCGTTCTGCTCTGCCAGTGCGGCGATGCGCTGCCATTCGGCGGTGCCCAGTTCGCGTTCCCAGAAATCCGGCGAAGGCAGCACCTGCTGCACCAGAGACTGGTGGAACAGCACGCCGGCCAGGCGGAAGGTCTGGCCGCCCTCCGGCCCGTAGGAGAGGTGGTCGGCGTCGGTGAACCCGCTGCGGGCCTTGTAGCAGGGGTGATACGGATGGCCCTCATGCAGGGCGGTTTCCAGCGCGGAGATGCCCAAACGGTGCCGCCGGGTTGCGGCAGGGACATGCAGCGCGGTCAGATCGCTGAGGTGCTCAGTGTGCTGAAGATCAGCGCGCAGGATGTCCAGCGCGGGCGACGGGTCCGCCACCGCTGCCAGCACGTCTTTGGTATTGGCGGGGCGCCATCTGCCGCTGTCATGCGTTTCGATGCTGCCCTCCTGCAGCCGGTAGCGGCCAAAGGCGCCGCGGCGGCCGCGGGCACGGAACTGGGCCTGCCGGAAGGACCAGCTGAGGGTCTGGCCGCGGTCCAGTTGCAGCGATGCGGCCCAGCCCTCGCACAAGAGCGCCTCGCACAGCTGGCGCAGGACGCGGGGGGCAGATGTTGCGCGGCTTAAGGGCTCATGCAGGGACATCGGTGCGCTCCTGCACGTGCTGCGGCTGCACCGCGGCGATCGGGTTGGGCATCTGCAGGAACAGTCCCTCCTGCGCTTGGGTTTCCAGCTCATCCACGTTGCGGGCGCGGGTCAGCAGGTTGGCCTTGGCGCTGAGCACCGGTGAGGTCAAAAGGTAGCGGGCGAAATCTGCCCCGGCGCCGCTGAGGCGGCTGGCGGCAGAGGCCAGCCGTTGGCGCAGAAGCAGCAGCAGCGCGGGCTCGGCCACCAGCCCGTCGCAGCCCAGGCGGCGGATCACTGCAAAGATCTGGTTGACCACCAGGTAATAGGCCGTCCGTTCGTTGATGTGCGCGCGCGGGTAGATCAGTGCGGGCTGCTCCGCCAGTGAGGGTTCCAGCGCGCTGAGGCGGGGCAGGGCGTCCTCGGCGATGAAATAACCCTGGTTGTCGCGGTAATAGCCGCAGGACGGCAGGCCGGTGCTGAGGTCCAGCAGGCTGTTCTGCTGATGCGCCTCCAGTGCGATGCCGTGGCGGTCATAGAGG
Organism: Leisingera sp. S132; assembly: GCF_025144465.1. Lineage (NCBI taxonomy): Bacteria > Pseudomonadati > Pseudomonadota > Alphaproteobacteria > Rhodobacterales > Roseobacteraceae > Leisingera > Leisingera sp. S132. The sequence continues at coordinate 112,436 of NZ_CP083557.1, read as the reverse complement.
TCCAGCACCGGGTCGAGCGTGCAGGTGAGGTAGGCCTCGAACCACTGGCAAGCGGTGTCCGCCGGTGTTTCGCGGCGCTCTGTTGCCAGCGGCTGGATCAGGCCGGCGAGCAGCGAGGTGCGGCCCGGCAGCGGATCGGCGGTGAGGGCGGCGAGGTTATAGACGCCCTTGCCCGCCGCGCCCATAAAGGGGTTGTCGCGGAAGATCACCTCGAACCCGCTTTCGCGGCGGCTGGGCAGGCTCAGGGTCAGATAGGCCGGGTCGTTGAGGATGCGGAAACGGGGGCTGCCGGTGTCCAGATGGTTCAGCAGCCGGGCCATGGAAACGCCGGTCTCCAGCTCATTGTGCTTGGTCACGCGCAGGGAGTTGGTGAGCCGCACGGGAACCGAGAATTTCAGCATCCAGGGGCAGCCCGGCGCATAGAGCGTGCGCAGGGAGGAGGTGGCGGTGAATTTGCAGCCGGCCTCGTCCAGATCGCGCAGACGGCCCGTGGCCAGCAGGGCCTGCACTTCCGGGTCCAGCCGCAGCAATTGCGCCTGCAGCGGGTGGGCGGGGATCAGCACCTCATCGGGGCGCAGCCGGAAGGCGCCGTCCAGTCCGGGGATCTGGCGGAGCATGTCTGCGGCGGGCATGCTGGCGGAGCCTTCTGTGACAAGTGTCTTGTCCGCGGCAAAGAAATTGAGGCGGAATTCACCCGCGTATTCCGGTGCATAGGTTGCTTGCTGCCAGGTGGTCAGCCCGTCGCGGCTTTTGGGTGTCGGGTGCAGCCAATGGCCAAACGTCAGTGCCTGTTCGGCGGTGAGGAAGCCGTCGGGGTCCGGTGTGCCAGCGTGGCGGATCAGGTTCTGCTCAATCCCGGCGTTGCTGTTGAAGAGGCCGCGCAGGAATTCCGGCAGCTGGCCTGCATCCCGGCTGTTGAGCCGCGCGAAACACTCCTGCGCGATCAGGGTGAGGACCTGAACGGGGGGCGCGGAGTGCCAGGTGCTGGAGCCATCAAACCGGATTTGCGCCGGGCCGAAGCGGTGGGGGCCGGTTGCGGAGAAATAGGTGATCCGCACCCGCAGCCGGGCGGGGATGTGGCTGAGCGGGATTTCCACTGCGCTGCGGTCGTCGGCAAGCACGGCGCTGCCGGGGGCCATTTCGCGCAGGTAGGCGCTGAGGAGCGCCTGCAGGGACGCAGCCTGTGCGGCCGTGGCGGCGCAGGGGTCTGATTGAATGCTCTCTTGAAGGCTCATCGCGGGCCTCCCGGAAGGGAGGGGGCAGGGGCGGTGTGCATGGGGGCTGGTCTTCCCGAAGCCGTGCCGCGGCACTGGCGGGCCCCGGCGGTGCCGGGCCGTCGGGCCGGGTCAGTTTTTGACAGATACTAGCGGGAAGCTGGCTGCGGAGCGGCGCGGGCAAGAGGGCTGGGCGCCGGCTGTGAAAAGGGTTTCACGCCCCGTATCTAGCCTGTGCGGCGGGGCGGGGAAAGGGATTTCTGACTATTTTACTGTGTTTTGCAGTGCCCGGCGGAGAACCGCCGGGCACTGCAAGCCCGCGGAGGCTTAGAACTTGAGCGTTGCCACAACCGAGATGTTGCGGCCCGGTTCGTTGAGGGTGGTTACTTCCGAGGAGATATACTCGGTGCCATAAGTGGCGCGGTCGGCGTATTGCTTGTCGAACACGTTGTCGATGGCGGCCCGGATGGTCAGGTTGCCCAGCGACGGCGGGCTGTATTCGGCAAAGAGGTTCAGCACGCCATAGCCGGGCTGTTTCCGGGTGTAGCTTTCGTAGACTCCGTTGTCGTTGGAGAGCGCCGCCTCGACGCTGCCGCCGACCAGCAGGTTCATCGTTGCGATCTCCTGCTGCACCTCGAACGCCAGCACCTTGCCGACCGGGGTGCCGGAATCGACCAAAAAGAAGCTCTCTGCCGCCTCGCCGTTGAAGGAGACGTCGCTGTTGTTCATGGTGAAACGGGCAAAGCCGGTGTTCCAGCCGTAGGTGGCGGCGATGTTGAAGCCTTCGCTCTCAAAGTCGTTGCCGGAGACAACGCCGCGGCGCGACACACTGCGGACATTGTCGATACTGGTTTTGAACAGTTCGCCGCCCAGGGTCCAGTTGCCGCGCTGCCAGTCGGCGCCGACCACGATGTTTTCGGCGCGGGACGAGCGGATGTCCGTGTAATCCCAGGTCCGGAAGAACAGGAAGTTGTCCTCGAGGTCATAGCCGCCGAACACGTTGGAGTAGCCTGCCCGCAGCGACAGGGAGTCTGTCACGTCATAGACCACCGACAGGTTGCCGCTTGCGCCGGAGGCTTCGTCGGTGAAGGCGGTGCCGGACTGGGCGAAGTCCTGGCCGGTGAAGTCCTGCCAGTCATAGCGCAGACCGGCAGAGACGCTGAGCCGGTCGGTGGGTTCCAGCCGGGCCTGGGCGAAGATGCCGAGGTTTTTGCTTTCCTCGCCGGTCTTGCCGTTGGTCCAGGTTGCGTTCACCGAGCTTTCGCGGATCTGGTAGTCCACCCCGGCGGTGATCGTGTTGCTGTCCGACAGGTGGAAGTCGTTCTGCAGCGTCAGCGAGTAGGTGTTCGAACTGGTAGAGGTGGAATCGCCCCACGGGTCCGACGGGCGGTCGACATTGATTTCGGAGAAGCCGAGGGTGGCCGAGGGATCCCAGAGGCCGGTTTCATTGCCGCTTTCATAGCGCAGCGAGGCGATGCGGCGTCTGGTGTTATAGGTGGCAAAGTCGGCGCCGCTGCTGGGGCCGAAGTTGGGCCGGATGTTGCGAAGCTCGTTGTCCTGCGCCTCCTGGAAGGACAACTCGATCCGGTCGCCCTGGTCGCCTTCATAGGCAAATTTCAGCAAGCCTGCGGTCAGGTTGGCGGCGGATCCGGAGATCTCAACGCCGCCGCCGTCCTCGTAGTTGCTGCCGGTGGCGCGTTTGGCGTAGCCGAGGATTTCGAACCCGCCGCTGCGGCCTGCCAGGGTCAGCGACCCCTGGGCGGTGTTGCCGTTGCTGGAATAGGACAGGCGGGACTGGCCGCCGAAGGTTGCGCCGTCTTCCAGGATGTCCTCTGCGTCGATGGTCTCCATCACCACCCGGCCGGCCAGGGCGCGCGGGCCGGCGTCGGCGGGGGCAACGCCCGGGTCGACGCGCACCGATTTCATCAGGCCGGGGTCGAAGGCGTTGGCGCTGACGTGGTGGAAGGTGCGGTTGTTCTGGCTGATGCCGTCCACCTGCACCGCGAGGTTCAGCATGTCGACGCCGTTGACGAAGATCTTCTGCGCAATCGGAATGCCGCCGCCGACGGAGACCGAGGCGATGCCGGCAAACAGGTCCTTGAGGTCGCCCATCGCGGCGCGCTCGATCTCGGCGTCGGCGACATAGATCGAGGTGGCGCGGTCGGCGGCGTTGCCGACGGGGTCGCGCTGTTTGACCACGATCGGGTCGAGCGAGAGGACCTCGTCGTCCTCGGCCAGCGCGGCGGAGGCGGTGATGAGTGTAAGCGCGGTGCTGCAGAGCAGACCGGACAGGCGGATGCTGGAAGTTCGTGCCATGATTAACCCGTGTTCTTGGAGCTGTTAGCTTGGGGTAATCCTGGCTTGCCTTTTCAAAGGCTTGGGCCTGATAGGGAGGGTTTGCGCCGGGCGCAAGAGGGTATTGTTGAGTAAAACAGTTTGTTATGCGCTGTTGCAGTTTTACCGCGCTGGGGGAGCGGCCGGAAACATATGCCCCGGCCGCGGCAGCGCTACTTGGCCGATGCGAAGGACATCAGCGCATAGCTGATCTGGGCGGTGGTGAACTCCGAGACCCGGCTGTCCTCTGTGGGGGCGAGTTCCACCACGTCGCAGCCGGCCAGATTGCGGCCCGCCAGCGCGGAGCGCACGATGTTGAGGGCCTGGTAATACCCCAGACCGCCGGGGACGGGCGTGCCGGTGGCGGGCAGAATTGCCGGGTCCAGCCCGTCCACGTCAAAGCTGACGTAAACGTCCTGCGGGAAATCCTCGGGCAGGGTGACGGAGTGGATGTTGCCGGTGACCAGCTCTTCTGCGTCGATGGAGATCACGTGGCAGGCGGCGCGGCGGTCGACCTCTTCCTGGCTCATGGCGCGGACACCGTACTGGGCGATGCGGATGCCGTCTTCCTCTGCCAGCAGCTGCATGACCGAGGCGTGGGAGTGGCGTTCGTCCTGATAGGCCTTGCGCAGGTCGGCGTGGGCGTCGATCTGGACGATGCCCACGGGGCGCCCCAGCGCGCGGGCAACGCCGCGCACCGCGCCGTAGCTGAGCGCGTGCTCACCGCCCAGCGTCACCGGCACAGCACCAGCGGCCACCGCGGCCTCGGTTCGGGCGGCGATACGCTCCATCACCTGGGGCAGGGGGCCGGTGCAATCGACGGCGTCTTCGGTCACGATGCCTGCGGCGCAGGGCTCGGCGTCGCGGTAGAGGCGTTCCAGCTCAACGCTGGCCTGAAGAATGGCCTCCGGGCCGCCTTCGGTGCCGCCGCCGTAGGAGACGGTGCGCTCCAGCGGCACCGGGATCACCCGGAAGCGCGCGGTGGCGGGATCGCGTTCGGCGTCGCTCAGTTCGCCTTCGAGGAAATAGGTCATGACAGGCGGTCCTTGAAATCGTCATAGGAGGGGGTGCGCAGGAGTTTCAGCGCGTCAGTTTCGGAGTTCCACAGCGCAATCGCGGGCAAGGGAACGCCGTTGAAGGTGTTGGTCTTGACCATCGAGTAATGCGACTGGTCGAGGAAGGCGATGCGGTCGCCGGGCTGCGGCGGGGTTGCAAAGCCGTAGTCGCCGATCACATCGCCCGCCAGGCAGGACGGCCCGCCCAGCCGGTGCGGCGGCACATCAGACACTTCGCCCAGGAGGTCCGGGCGGTAGGGCGCCTCGATCACGTCGGGCATGTGGCAGGTGGCGGAGATATCGGTGATTGCCAGGGGCATGCTGTTTTCGGCTACGTCCAGGATTTCGCCCACCAGAATGCCGGAATGCAGTGCCACCGCCTCGCCCGGCTCGATGAAGACCTCGACACCGTAGGTTTCGCGGATATGGCGGATCAGGGCGGTCAGCCCGTCGCGGTCATAGTCCGGCATGGTGATGTGGTGGCCGCCGCCGAGGTTGATCCATTTGAGCTGCTTGAGGCGGTGGCCCATCTTCGCCTCCAGCGCGGCAAAGGTGCGCTGCAAGGGCTCGAACAGCTGTTCGCAGAGCGTGTGCATATGCAGGCCCTCAACGCCGTCCCAGTCCTGGTCCGTCAGCTGCGACACCGGCGTGCCGAGGCGCGAGCAGGGGGCGGTGGGGTCGTATTTCTCGTTCCAGCCCTCGGAATGCTCGGGGTTGACGCGCAGACCGATGGAGATGTTCTGACCCTTCGCGCGGGCCTCTGCGATCAGGGGGGCAAAGCGGCGGTGCTGGGCCGGGGAGTTGAAGATCAGGTGATCGGACAGGCGGATGATTTCGGGCAGGTCGTCCGCCTTGAAGCCCGCGGAATAGGTGGTGACCTCGCCGCCGAATTCCTCGCGCGCGAGCCGCGCCTCATAAAGGCCGGAGGCGCAGGTGCCGGACAGGTAGCGCCGCACCAGGGGGGCAACGGCAAACATCGAAAACGCCTTGAGCGCCAAGAGGACGTTGGCGCCGGAGGCGTCCGCAACGCCTTTGAGGATCGACAGGTTACGCTCCACCGCGGCCTCATCGACCACAAAACAGGGGGAGGGCACACGGTGCAGGTCGAAACGGGCAAAGCTTTCGGTGGAGAGCGCTTTGATGTCCATGGCGGGGTCTTTCGTTGCGGCGGGAACGGAAAGGGCCGGTTTCCGGGTGCAAAGCCAAGAAAACCAGCCCGAAATGTCTGGCTGCGGGCAGTTGCTGCCCGCAGCCGGTGTCTTGGAGTGCTTAGAACTCCGGGTGGCCGTCCAGTTCGACCACCTGCCAGGGCAGGCCGTCGGTGTTCAGCATGTCCATGAAGGCATCCGGGTCCAGCTGTTCGGTGTTCCACACGCCCGGCTCGCGCCAGGTGCCGTTCATCACCATCGCGGCGCCGATCATTGCCGGCACGCCGGTGGTATAGGCCACCGCCTGGCTGCCAACCTCGGCATAACATTCCTCGTGGTCGCAGATGTTGTAGATGTAATAGGTCTTCTCTGCGCCGCCGTCCTTGGCCGGGCCGGTGATGATGTCGCCGATGCAGGTCTTGCCCTTGGTCAGCTCACCCAGTTCGCTGGGGTCCGGCAGAACGGTTTTCAGGAACTGCAGCGGGATGATTTCCTGGCCGTTGTGCATCACCGGCTCGATGCCGGTCATGCCGACGTTTTGCAGCACGGTGACGTGGTTGATGTAGGCATCGCCGAAGGTCATCCAGAAGCGGGCGCGCTCGATCTCGGGGAAGTGGGTCGACAGCGACTCCAGCTCCTCGTGGTACATCAGGTACATGTTCTTCTTGCCCACGACGGGGAAGTCGAATTCGTACTTGTGCGTCATTGCCGGGCTTTCGACCCAGGCGCCGTTCTCCCAGTGGCGGGCCGGAGCGGTGACTTCGCGGATGTTGATTTCCGGGTTGAAGTTGGTCGCAAACGGCTTGCCGTTGTCGCCGCCGTTGCAGTCCAGCACGTCGATCAGGCGGATGCCCTCCAGCTTGTGCTTGCGCACCCAGGTGGCCATGATCGAGGTGACGCCCGGATCGAAACCGGCGCCCAGGATCGCGGTCAGGCCCGCTTCCTTGAAACGCTCCTGGTAGGCCCACTGCCATTTGTACTCGAACTTGGCCTCGTCCTCGGGCTCGTAGTTGGCGGTGTCGAGGTAGTGAATGCCGGCCTCAAGGCAGGCGTCCATCAGCACCAGGTCCTGATAGGGCAGCGCCAGGTTCACCAGCAGCTCAGCGCCGGTTTCCTTGATCAGCGCCACGGTGTCGGCGACATTCATCGCGTCCAGCTGCGCGGTGCGGATGGTGACGCCGGTGCGTGCCTTGACGTTGGCGGCGATGTCTTCGCACTTGGACAGCGTGCGGCTGGCCAGGGTGATCTCTTTAAAGATCTCCGGGTGCATGGCCATCTTGGTGACCGAGACGGATCCGACGCCGCCGGCGCCAACAACCAGAACCTTTTCCATGTGTTTGTTCCTTTGCAGTAGGGGCCGGGGCCCCGGTGTTCCGATATGCCCCTGGGTGGTCAGCCGGGGGGCGGTTTCAGTCGAAATAGGTGCTGCCGGCAAGGCTGTCCTTGTAGGCGGCAATCATCTGGCGGCGCTCCGCGGCGTTGACCTTGCCGGATTTCACGGCGCGTTCCACCCGCTTGCGGAAGGTTTCCAGGCACTGGCGCGGGTCGTATTCGACATAGGACAGCACCTCGGCGATGGTATCGGCCTCGGTCTCGTGCTCGATATCAAAGCCGCCCTGGCCGTCCAGAGAGATGGTGACCACGTTGGCATCGCCAAACAGGTTGTGCAAGTCGCCCAGCGTTTCCTGATAGGCGCCGACAAAGAACACGCCGATCAGGTAATGCTCATCCTCGCGCAGGTCGTGGACAGGCAGCGCATTGGAGGTGCCGTCGGCCAGGATGAAGTGATCCAGCTTGCCGTCGCTGTCGCAGGTGATGTCGGTGATCATCGCGTTGCGGGCGGGCATCTCGTTCAAGCGCTGCAGCGGCATCATCGGGTGCAGCTGGTCGATGGCCCAGACATCCGGCAGCGACTGGAACAGCGAGAAGTTGCCCTGGTAGTGATCGGTGAAGGCGCCAAGGGCGCTGGCGGCCTCTGTCAGGCTGTCGTCGCCGCGGGCGGCGGATTTGAACAGGCCGGCCAGATACAGAAATGCCTGTTCGGCGCGTGACAGCTGCTCCAGCCCGATCTGGCCGCGGCGGAACAGCGCCCGCAGCTCGTCCCGGTAATAGATCGCGTCGTTCAGCGCCTCCTGAAAGCGCGGCGCGCCGATATAGGCCTCCACCGCCATCAGGTCGGAGACCAGATGGTGGTCGTCGGGCTGCACCTCCGGCTTTTGCGGTGCGTCATAGAGCGTGGCACCCAGCACCTCGAAGATGAAGATCGAGGAATGCGCCACCACGAAGCGGCCGCTTTCGGTGACGATGGTGGGGTGGGGCAGGCCCGCCTCATCCAGCGCATAGCGGATGGTCTCGACGATGTTGGTGCAGTATTCGTTGACGGTGTAGTTGACCGAGTTGTCGTCCGGCCGGCGGGCGCCGGTGTAGTCAACGCCCAGGCCGCCGCCGAGGTCCATATGGGTCAGCGGGGCGCCCATGCGGGTCAGTTCCACAAAGAAGCGGCAGGCCTCGTCCGCGGCGCGGCGGATGTCAAAAATGTTGGGAACCTGGCTGCCCAGATGGCTGTGCTGCAGCACCAGGCAATCAAGGAAACCGCTGTCGCGCAGGCGGTCCATCAGCGTCACCAGATCATGGGCGCCAAGCCCGAAGGTGGAACGGTCGCCGGAGCTTTCCTGCCATTTGCCGGTGACGCGCTCGGTCAGCTTGACCCGCACGCCCAGGAGCGGGCGGATGTCCAGATCCTCCGCCACCCGGCGGATGATGTCGAACTCGTCCAGCGTTTCGATCACGATGACCGTGTTGTGGCCCAGCTTGCGCGACAGGATCGCCAGCCGGATAAACGCCTCATCCTTGGAGCCGTTGCAGATCAGCAGCGCGTCTTCGGGCAGGGGCTGCGACAGGGCAATCATCAGCTCCGGCTTGGAGCCTGCCTCCAGACCGTAGTTGAATTTCTGGCCCGCAGCCATCAGGTGGCCGATCACCTCAGCCTGCTGGTTCACCTTGATCGGGAACACGCCGCGGTATAGGCCCTTGTAGCCCGCGGCCTCAATTGCGCCGTTGAAGGCGTCATGCAGCTGGTTCAGCGACTGTTCCAGGAACTGATGCACCCGCAGCACCACCGGGGCGGAAATGCCGCGCGCTTCAATCGCCGCGATCACCTCCGGCAGCGGCGTCGGCTTGGCGTCCGGGTCTTGCGGCAGCCGCAGTGCGACGGCGCCGTCCGGGGTGACCTCCAGCATGCCGCTGCCCCAGGCATCCAGGCCATAGAGGCCCTCGTATGTCTCAGCGCCGCTGCTCATTGGCTTTGCGCCTGTGCCGGGCGTTTCGGGAAATCGGAGAGGGGGAGCCGGTGCGGCATCGCGGGGCCTTTCTGTCCAGAGTTCGAGGGGGCTGGGAGGTGCAAAGCTGAAGGTTCGGGTCGAAGCCTTATCAGGTGCAGGACCGTGCGGTGGCCGCCTCCTTACAATCGGTGCCCAGCTGCATCAAGAGGTTTTCTGCAAACAGCGCGGTGATTTGCGCGCCTTCGCCGGGCGGGCGCATCCGCGGGCTGCCGCAGGGGCAGCGAAATGGTGCGTCTGGACTTTTGCAGCATGTGCCGGTAAGCCCCCCTTGATTTTCAGCAAGCCTTCCAAGCCAGCCGAAGTCCATCTCATCAGAGGACAGGAAATGGCACATTGGAAGGTTTTGCAACTGGCGGCGCCGGTTTTTTTCGCCCTGGCGGGTGCGGCATCGGCGCAAGCGGTCGCGGTTGAGACCGCGCGGGGCAGGGTGGAGCTGCCTGAAATTCCTGAAAGAATCGTGGTTCTGGATGTAGCTGCGGCGGACACGCTGGGCGCGCTCGGGGTTCAGCCCGTGGGCCTGCCTGCCGAGATGTTCGTGAGTTATCTGGATGATCTGAAGGAGCATGCCGAGTCTGCCGGCACGCTGTTTGAGCCGGATTTCGAGGCGATTGCGATGCTGGCGCCGGACCTGATTGTCGCGGGCGGTCGGTCGTCGGCGCAGGTGGAGCCTTTGGCGGAAATCGCCCCTGCTGTCGACATGACGATCTGGGGCAGTGATTTGGCAGAGCAGGCGGTGATACGGCTGCGCAGCTACGGCCAGCTGACAGGGCGCGAGGACCGGGCGGCAGAGCTGGAGGCAGCGTTTGCTGCCAACCTGGCCGCGGCCAAGGCGGCGGTGGCCGGGCGGGGCGACGCGCTGATCGTGATGACCAACGGGCCGCGGGTGTCGGCCTACGGTGCCGGGTCGCGGTTCGGCTGGCTGCATCAGGCGCTGGAGCTGCCGGAGGCGGTGCCGGATCTGGATGCGCAGACTCATGGCGAGGCGGTCTCGTTTGAATTCATCGCCGCCGCCGATCCCGACTGGCTGATCGTGGTCGACCGGGCGGTGGCGCTGGGGCAGGGCAATCAGGCCGCCGCGGTGACGCTGGATAATGCGCTGGTGGCGGGCACCAAGGCCTGGGCGCAGGGGCAGGTGATCTATTTGAACGCCGCCAATATCTATGTGGCGGGCGGCGGCATCCAGTCGATGAGCGCAACATTGGAGGAAATCCAAGCCGGGTTTGCAAAGGGCGGCAAAGCGGGTGGCTGATCTGGCCGCCCCCGTTACAGCGACGCCGCGCCGCTGGCTGCTGCTGGCGGCGGCTCTTCTGGTGCCGCTGGCGCTGGTCAGCCTGCTGGTGGGGGCCGGGCCGCTGCCGTTTGGCTCTTTGCTGAGCGATCCGCAGGCACTGCAGGTGCTGGCGGTCAGCCGCATCCCGCGCACCGCCGCGGTGCTCTTGACCGGTGCCGCGATGGCGGTGGCCGGGGTGATCATGCAGCTCTTGGTGCGCAACAGATTTGTCGAGCCGGGCACCACCGGCACCAGCGAGGCGGCAATGCTGGGCCTGCTGGCGGTGACGCTGCTGGCGCCGGGCGCGCCAATTCTGGCGAAGATGCTGGCGGCGGCCGCCGCGGCACTGGCGGGCACCGGTGTCTTCATGCTGCTGGCACGGCGCATCCCGCCGCATCAGGTGCTGCTGATCCCGTTGTCGGGGCTGGTCTATGGCGGGCTGCTGATGGCTATTGCCACCTTCATCGCTATCGAGGGCGGGCTGCTGCAGTACCTTGGCGTCTGGATGAGCGGCGAGTTCTCCGGCATCCTGGCGGGCCGGTATGAGCTGTTGTGGCTGGCGGGCGGGCTGGCGCTGCTGGCCTATTTTGCCGCCGATCAGTTCACCATTGCCGGTATGGGGCGCGATGTCAGCCTGAACCTGGGCCTGCGTTACGGACAGGTGCTGGGGTTCGGCATTGTCACCGTGTCGCTGGTGTCGTCGCTGGTGATTGTGACGGTGGGGATGCTGCCCTTTATCGGCTTGGTGGTGCCCAATCTGGTGTCGCGGTTGATGGGCGACAACCTGCGCGAAGGCCTGCCGGTTGTGGCCGCCACCGGGGCCGGGCTGCTGCTGATCTGCGATATTCTGGGGCGCGTGCTGCGGTATCCCTATGAGATCGCTGCGGGCACCGTTTTCGGCATCCTCGGGGCCGCGGTGTTCCTGTACCTTCTGCTGGGGCGGCGGGCGGGTGGCTGACCGGCGGCTGATTGTTCTGGGCTGCTTGCTGGCGGCAGCGGCGGCGCTGTTCCTGTTCTGGGGCCTGCGCGGCCCGACCGCCTATATTCTGGAGCTGCGGCTGGTCAAGCTGGCAGCATTGCTGGCGGTCGGCGCCTCTGCCGGGGTGGCGACGGTGCTGTTCCAGACCATCAGCCAGAACCGCATCCTGACGCCCTCGATCATGGGGTTCGACGCGCTGTTTCTGCTCTTGCAGACCGGGCTGGTGGCGGGGCTGGGGGCTGCGGGCGCCAGCCGGATCAGCGGCCTGCCGGGTTTCGCGCTCGAGACCGCGGTGATGCTGGGCGCGGCGCTGGTGCTGTTCAGCAGCCTGCTCAGCCGCACCCGCCACGATATTAAGCTGATGGTGCTGGCCGGCGTGGTGCTGGGGGTGATGTTCCGCACCCTTACGGCCTTTTTGCAGCGGCTGATGGAGCCCTCGGAGTTCACCATGGTCGAGGCGCGGATGTTTGCCCAGTTCAGCGGCATTGACCGCTCGGCGCTTGTTGCGGGGCTGGGGCTGATGGCGCTGGCCGCTCTGTGGCTGGTGCGCCATCACCGCGTGCTGGACGTGGCCGCCCTGGGCCGCAGCCCGGCGCGCAGCCTTGGCGTTGCGTATGACGGGCTGCAGCTTCGGGTGCTGTGCCTGATCGCGGCGCTGGTTTCCGTTGCGACCGCGCTGGTGGGGCCGCTGGCTTTTCTTGGCCTCTTGGTCACCAGCCTTGCCCACAGCCTGATGCAAAGCCACCGCCACGCACTGCTTTTACCCGCCGCCGCCTTGATCGGGGCGCTGATCCTTGTGGCCGGGCAAACGGTGTTCGAGCGGCTGCTGCATCTGCAATCCACCCTGGCCGTTGTGATCGAGTTCTGCGGCGGGTTGTTGTTCCTGGTCCTGCTGGTGAAAGGAAAGATCCGGTGATTGAAATTTCTAACCTCAGCTATGGGGTTGCGGAAAATCCTATCCTGCAAGATGTGAGCGCTGAAATCCCGGCAGGCCGGGTGACGGCGCTGATCGGCCCCAATGGCGCGGGCAAGTCAACGCTGCTGAAGCTGATTGCCCGGCAGATGACGCCCGCTGGCGGCAGCATCCGCATGGACGGGATGGATCTGGCGCAGGCGGCACCGGCGCAGCTGGCGCGCAAGATGGCCGTGGTGGCGCAGCAGCTGAGCGTCGCCAGCCGGGTGCGGGTGCGCGATCTGATCGGCTTTGGCCGCTGGCCTCACAGCGCGGGGCGGCTGGGGCCTGCGGATCACGCGGCCATTGACGGTGCGGTCGCGTTGTTTGATCTGGGCGCATTGCAGGAGCGGTTCCTGGATGAGCTGTCGGGCGGCCAGCGGCAGCGGGCCTTTATCGCCATGGCCTATGCGCAGGACACCGGCTGGCTGTTGCTGGATGAGCCGCTGAACAATCTCGACCTGCACCACGCCCGCAACCTGATGGCGCAGCTGCGGGACCTGGCAGAGGCGCAGGGTAAAGGCATCGTGATTGTGGTGCATGATCTGAACTATGCGGTCAGCTGGGCCGATCACGTGGTGGCGCTGCGGGACGGGCAGGTGGCCTTTCAAGGCCCGGTGGCAGAGGCCGCCACGCCGGAGCGGCTGAGTGCGCTCTACCAGACGCCGGTGGCAATCACCCGGCTGGAAGGCCAGGTGTTTGCGCAGTATCACCGTTAGAACTGTGCTTCTGGCATGTGTCTGGCCGTTGCCGTGATGTCGCGGCCCAGGTTACTTGGCCGCTGATACGGAGGGCCTGCGCCAAGCCGTCCGGGCGGAAAGCTTGGCTGTCAGTCTGATCAAGCCTGAAGTTTCACGGCTAGTCCCGTTTGTTCATCGGCGCAAAGATATCATCCATGTCCTGCTGAGAAAATGCCGCGACCGATTCCGTTGCTTCCGCAGTTCCCGCGGCGGCATCGCCTTCCAAGCCTTCATCTTCCTCGGGAATTGTTTCGAGACCCGGCGGGGTGCTTATTGTGTACCTGTCAGGCACCTCAACGTCAGCCGCGGCCTGCTCCTCTGGTGCGCTTCTGCTGGCAGACCGGCCATAGGCCTCTTCAAATTGCGCTTGGCTGTAACGGATGGCCTTGTCGTCATCGGCGATGCCCAGCTCAAAGGAGCGGGAGAAGGTGATGTCGGCCTTTTCCATGACGCTTGCCAGGAAGGGAATGCCGAACTTGGCGCCCTGACCATAGGTTTTGCTTTCGGTCATCGATACGCTGAAGTCGATGTCGTCGTGAAACTTTTTTGGGTTTGCAAGGATCGTCTTCAGCTTCTTCTTCAGCTCAGCCGCATCTTCGTGGCCGAATTCCTGAATTGTCTCGGTTCTGGCCTTGTCAAATGCCTCCGGTTTTACGGTCATTGTAGCGTTGAACTTCAGGTTCCGCTTGCGGACATCGTAGTCTTCGCCTGTTGCCTCTTTCAGCGTCGATATGGCTTTTGCCATGATTTTGGCGGCACGTTTCTCGCCAAACAGGGATTCCGGCTTGAGGCCGGAACTGCCTTCTGCGGTCCAGCGCTCCTTGCGGGTTGGAATGGTCGAGCGTTTGGCGCTCATCTTCAGGAGCTGAGAGTCCGCCTGCGGCACGGAGACTTTTTTGTCCTTTGGATCGCTTCCGTTCTTATTGCGTGTCAGAGCAGTGCCTTCGCCGGCAAAATTCTGGTGGCGCGTTGTGATGTTGTAGCTGCCGGTCGGCTGTCCGGTTTCCGGTTTTGGGGTTTCGACATCGGGATTTGCCGGCTCAGGGGAAGGCTCGACCCTCGGATCCCAATCCACACCGTCCCTGATCTGGGACAATCCCCATCCAAAGCCAGCGTCGGTTGACGCATCGCCGTTCCAGATCGTGTGCTCGGCTTTGACTTTTTCAGTCTTCACTTCAACCTTAACCTTAGTACCGTCGCCAGCGTGCGAGTCCTGAAGCTTGTAGGTCTTGTCCTTGCCGCCCAACTCCTTGCCGACACTGACCGTAGCGAACCCGCCCATATTGGCCTCGCCCAGCGAATCCGCATAGCCGCCGGGGCCAAACGCGGCCCAGGCTGCAAACTTGTTGGTCGATTTCTTTCCGTGAACAGCGTCGTCTCCTTGGTCCTTGGAAATATCGTGATCCATATAGAGATTGAAGAATTCGGCTGTTCTTTCCAGCGACTGGTCCTTGATGGTGAGGCTGCGCTCCTCCTTGTGGCTGCCGCCAGCATTTGCGGCGGCAAACAGGAAACTGTTGTCGACACTCTCGTCCAATCCGCCGACGGTTCCAAAGTCAGGCGCCACGCTTGCCCGCAAACCTGCGCCGTCAGCCTGGTCGTACTTCAGCTTGATCGAGAAATTGCCGTCGTCCTGCCGTTCAATCTTGAACCCTGTGGTGCGGTCGTGATTGGCATCAAGACCCACTGTCGGCCCAACCGGCAGGGCCACGATAGCGCCAATGGGGATGCGCGGCCCCCATTTCACATTGGTTGCCATATCAATGTTGATCGAGGAGCCCGGCCGGGTGCTGTCCAGGTAGGCGGCAAAGGATTTTTTGAGGTCGTCGCGTGTTTCGGTGTTGAAGACCTTGTTCATGCTGGATTTTGCCAGCCACCGCCCCGGCGAGGCTTTGTTAAGCTGTGAGGCTGGATCGTTGCCGTATTTTCCGGTTTCCCTGTTATTGTCATTCCGCACGGCAAGCGCAGCCAATTTGCCGCCGGTTTTGAATAGCTGGGCCCATTGCTTCCCCTCTTTTATGGCGGCTTTCTTTGCCAGCGTAGCCTCGTTTTGACCCTCGCTCTTGTAGCGTTCTTTTTTAAGTTCACGCTTGCGTACAGATTCGGCGTCCTGATGCACAACCTTTGTATTTGCGCGGACTTTGCCCATGATCAGTGTGGGCTTCATATGCATGAACGCCCGGGCAACTTTGCTTTTACTCTGAAGGTCCCTGAAGGCAGCATTTTCGGAAGCCGCAGGCTTTTGATCCGCCGCCTTGCCGGGAGCAGCTGACCCGCGCTTGACCTGCGCACGTTCCGGGCTTGCCCGTTCAAAGGGAGATGCCGCAGCCTGAGCTGGAGTGCGGTCTGCCTGCTTGCCAAGGAAGGCGCTTGCTCTGCGTTTGGTTGCTGCCCGTGCTTCGCTTCCCCTTCGGAACTGGGAGGCCTCAGTCTCATCTGCGCCGCGAGCAGATGCGTTGGAAGCAGCGGCGAAAACCTGCCGTGCCGGCACTTGGTCTGCTGCTCCGGCTTGTGCCGACTGCGCATTCTGTACGGCATTTGTCGCATTCTGGGACACGCCCTGCCGCTGCCGTGATTGAGGAGCGGTTTCTTGCTGAGACGGTGGCAATTGCGGTTGCACGTTCTGTGGCGATATCCTATCCGGCACGGCAAATCTCCTCTTCAGGCCCGAGCGTTCTGAGTGCCCGGCTCCTTTGTGACTGACTAGACTACTGCAACTTCAGCTTAAGAGTGTGCAGCTAATCGCACCGATTAAGTTATAGATAATAGTTATGCCGTTCAGTGCTGAGTGACGCTGATCAACTTTCGTACCCTTTGCGGGGACAAGCGCAACAGCAATTATCCTTGAGGATAGCGGTTGCCTGACATTCACAAGGTACTTTGAGGTCCGACTGCATGAGCATAACAATCACACCTCATGTCCGCATTTTTGTGGCCGTTGTTGAGTCCGGATCCATCACAGCCGCGGCGGAAAAGCTTGCGCTTGCCAAGTCCAGTGTCAGTCAATCCCTGAAGGACCTTGAAAATTCACTGGGCACGCGCCTCCTGAACCGGACAACACGGCAGCAATCGCTGACCGAAACCGGCGGCATGTACTATCAGGCTTGCCTTAAGATCATGTCGATGGCCAGGGAGGCCGAGGAGGAGATCAGTTCCGCGCTTGATACTCCCGCAGGAGAGCTGACCATCACAGCCCCGTTTGCCACCGTATGTTCCGCCGTGATTCCGGCCTTGAAAAAAATCCGTGCAGATTATCCGGAAGTCATGCCGCGCCTGCTGATTGATGATTCCCGCCTTGACCTGATCAGTAATAAAATCGATGTCGCCATTCGCCTGGGAGAATTGCCAGACAGCAATTACCGTACCCAAACAGTTGGCTACATGCCGGCGTCGCTGTGGGTCAGCCGGGATTATCTGGGGTATTCCGGGTTTAGGCAGGACGGGGTCAGCGATCCCTCTGAAGTTGCCCGTTATCGTTACATTGCGCAGAACTGGCAGGGCAATCCGATCCAGCATTCCTATCGCACTCCGGATGGGAAACAGGCCAAGCTGGTGTTCGAGACCTGCGTTCAATGCAATACGGCGGCTGTAGCCCGCGGCCTGGTCAAAGACGGGTTCGGAATGGCGCTATTGCCGGATATTCTGATGGAGGAATTCGTCGAAACGGGCGAGGTGGTCAAAGCACTGCCGCAACTCGAGCAGCCGCCGACACGCATCTCCGCGATTCATCCCTACGGAGACAAGGCACCCCTGTCTGTCCGCCGTTTCATTGACACGTTTCGGGCTGAACTGAAGGCTGAATAACCGGTGCGTTCTTCATTTTTTTGCAGTCTTCAGCCGGGCTAACGCGAATTCGGCTTCGGCAATCGCCAGCTGTCCCTTTGCAAGAGCCTTGTGATGCCGGGCATCTTCAAGCCGGAGGCCTTGCTCGACCAGCGCCGAAGCCTTGTTTGATTTCTCGCGGCTGATTATGCCGCTGATCGTTTTCTGGCGCTGTTCCTCGCGTTTGATGGTGCCTTCCATGGCCTTTTTCTGCAGGCTCAGCTGCCCCTTCAAGGCATTGGTCACCGCGCCTAAGTTCTTTTCCAACGACTTGATTTCTTTTGCGTTTGGTCCCGGATTGCGCTTCAGCTGTGCCAGCCGCGCCTTTTTCAGTTTCAGCTCCTCAATTACCGGCTTGTTTAGTTCCTTGAAGTTCTTTGTGAAATCTTCGAACTTCTGCTTGGCCTGCCTCGCGGCGGCTTGGCTTTGCTTCTCGTCTGCCCGCAACTGGGTGATGTTCTTGTCAAAGCTGTTTTCCGTGCGCTGCAGGCGGTTCTTTTGCTCTGCAACCCGGTCTCGGGCTTGCGTCAGGACGGATTTTGCGGACTTCACCTCCTGTTTCGCCATTTTCTGTTCTGGTGAAAGGGTCTCTTTCTTGAAAACCTTCGCCGCTTCCGAGAACAGGCTCGTGAGACTGGATTTCGGTTTTGGCTGCGGAGCGACTCCTGGAGAAGACGGCGGCGCAGGCTGTTTCTTCTGCTGTTTCTTTGTCTGCAAGGGTCCTGTCTGCTGAAGGTCAGCACCGGCAATTTTGGGAGAAAAAGAAATTTTCATCGCGGCCTCCTGCCTCTTGAGCAGAAGCCGGGTTGCGGCTGAAGTCAAAATAGGAAAATCCTATCTCGCTGTATCGCGGCGCACCGATGCTGGCCCTTCGATGGCCTGGTCTTGCTTCAGCTCGGCAACAGTTTGGCAGCTGGCGCGATGTCACCTGGCGAGGACGAGGGCCCGGGACAAAAGGCGAAAATTCTCATTGGCCTGCGCAGTCGACAGATCCACGGACGCCGTGCGCTGAGCTTGTTGGTGCTCACCTGACAGATATTGCGTGATGGCCAGATTTTGCCGGATGGTTGCATTGTCCGGATTGGACTGGGTCAGAGCAGCGAACAGGGGCTTGGACAGGCTCGGCGAACCGTTCAGTGTCATGGAAAGGGCAAAATTATTAAGCGTTTTCGTGTGGCCGGGCTCCACCAGAAGGATCTCCCGGTAGATCGCCTGAGCCTTGCTGTGCTGGCGCTGCAGATCATAGGCAACGGCCAGCCCGTTCTTGGCGTCGATATTGGACGGGTTTTTCTGCAGCGCCGACTGGAACGCCTGTTCCGCATCGCGGGGTTTGTTCTGGGCCAGTCCAACACGGCCCAGCCCGATGTGCCCTTCCTCGCGGGCACCCAGCGCTATAGCTTTCCGGTAGCTGGTCTCAGCTTTCAGGAAGGCATTGATACGGAAGTAGGAATCGCCCAGTTCAAGAAAGGCTTTGTGGGATTGGCTGTTGCGCTCTGCGACCCGGTCATAGATGCCGTAGCCCTGGCTGTATTCACCGTTTCTGACAAATTGCTCGGCCACATTGATTTGCGACGACACGCTGGTGAAATTGCTGTTCGGAGTCGCACAAGCGGCGAGACCCAGCGCTGCCGCCAGCACGGCCATTCCAAAGCGCGAGGCTGCCTTGCAGCGTCCGGCCCGGGCAAGGGTTTGTGTAGATGCAACCTTATCCATGGCACACCGCTTTCCTCAATCGATACGGAACTGTTTTGATTCCCGCACTGATCCCTTCAGGATGCATTGCGGGCCTGCTCCATTTTTATGACCTTATGTATACCCGCGGCCGACTTTGCAGGCAAATATGAACCGGGCGCAGCCATTTTGTGGAGTTCTTTTGCAACACCCGGAAGGTTGTAAAGACCAACACCATAACTCTGGCTGCGCCGGAGGGCCTTTCCGATGCTTCCTCCGCGCGCCTTGGCAACCATGAATGGCGGCGTTTGGGAATCCGGGTAATAGATTATGGCGACCATATACTGCTCTCCATAGATGACGTGGGTGGCTTCCTTGAGGCTGGGCAAATTCGCTTCCCGCATAGCAATCGACTTGCGCTCGCCCTTGACCTGCGGATCGCCTTCCTGCCCCTTGAACTCATTTTTCACATCATCCTTTGACATCATGTTCTGCTTTCGGAACAAGGCGTTTTGAACCTTGTAGTCGGCAGCGGCAAGCAGCAGCAGCACGACAAGAATGACTGCAAGAAGAGTTTTCAGATATCCAATGAAGAGCGGGGCCAGGCAATAGACGCCGCAATGGCTGGCGTTGATGACATCCGTGAAGTTGTTCCGGATCGTGATGTACAACAGGATAGACAGGATTATGAAGTACGTCAGGATCCGTCCAAAGTTGTAGAGGGTGTTCTTTGAAAACAATGACTTGAGGCCGTTAACAGGGTTCAGCTTCTCAAATTTCGGCTTCATCGCCTTGGGGGCGAAGTTGAACCTGTTCAGAAACAGCCCGAACAGCAGGGTGAATGCAAATGCGGCCCCCAGAAAGACAAAGAAGACCACTGCCAGCTCCTTGATGCTGATCAGCACAAGGCCCAGGCCCTCGTCAAACCCGGTCTGAACAGAGTTGATCACGTTGCTGAGTACAGCCTGCAAGGAGGCCGAAATCCGGCCGGCCAGCCCCGCCAGCAGCAAGACGGAAACCGTCAGGAAGACAGCCTCGATCACGTTCTTTCGCTGTGGCAGCTGGCCTTCCTTGCGGGCATCGTCCAGCTTTTTCTGCGTTGGCTCTTCTGTCTTTTCTCCGCTCACGGCACCAGAACCTTTGACATCATGGCCAGCGCTTCGCCGAAGGTCATCATGATCTTCGGATAGATTATCTCGAGGTAGAAGAAGAGCAGGATCAGCATGATCGCGGATTTTACCGGCATGCCGAAAGTCAGGGCATTCAGGCTCTGGGCGCTGCGGGCGAGGAAGGCGATCACAACGTCGGCAATAACCATGAAGCCGGAAATCGGCATGGCGACCGCCAGGGCAGTAACAAACAGAATGCCCGCGAATTGGATCAGGAGCGCGGAAGAATTGGCCGATACGTCGGGGAAGGGGGCGGTTGGCGGCCAGATGCGGGTGCTTTCAAACAGCATTGTCAGGACCATCAGCAGTCCGCCGCTGGAAAAGAAATAGGCGCTGAAGGTCTGCGCCAGCAAAATGGCGGTGGGTGTTGTCTGGGCCGCAAAAATAACATCGTAGTCCTGTGCCTGCGTGCTTCCGCGCTGCGTGTCCAGAACCACGCCTGCAAACTCCAGACCGCGCACCGGCAGCCAGGTCAGCACGCCCAGAAGAAATCCCAGAACAAATTCCTTCAGCACCAGGACATGCAGATTCCGTCCCAATTCCGGTGTGCTGTGCAGCTGCATGACAACCGGCGGTGCGCATATGAAGGCTGCGGCCAGAATGAAGCCCAGACGAACGGAGCGTCCCATCGCCCGCTTGCTGAAGAAGGGGGAGACAGCGAAAAATGCGGTGAATCTGGCCATCACCAGCAGCGTGCCGGAAATGGCGAAGTCGATGAGACCCGTATCAAAGGGTTCGAATTCCATTCCCGCGCGCCTATTGCCCGCCGATCCGGTCAAGCGTCTGCTCCAGCAGCTTAAGCAGTTCATAGGACATCCAGCTGCCGGTAAAGAAGAACATTGCAACCACCGCCGCGAGCTTGGCCGCGAAGGCAAGGGTTTGCTCCTGCAGCTGAATCAGGGTCTGGAGCAGGGCAATGATCAGGCCAACCACCGTTGCGGCGATGATGATTGGCATGGACAGGTAAAAGACCATCAGAACAGCGTTCTTTGCGGTCAGCATGACTTCATTCGGGGACATGAATGCTCCTGTCAGACATAGCTCAGGATCAGCCCGTGCAGCAGCCGGGCCCATCCGTCCGCGGCAACAAACAGCAAAATCTTGATCGGCAGGGACACCAGCATCGGAGGAACCATCATTGCGCCCATTGCCAGCAGGATGTTGGAGACGATCATGTCCACGACCACAAAGGGCAGAAACAGCAGAAAGGCAATTTCAAAGGCCCGTGTGATTTCCGAGGTGACATGAGCAGGCAGCAGCAGAAAGATGTTGTCGGGTTTGATGTAGCCATGCATCGTTTCCGGCCAGATCGCCCGCGCCGCATCCATGAAGAATTCCAGCTCGCGTTCATTGGAAAACCGGGTCAGATAGCCGGACATATTGGTGGTCATCACATCAAAGACCCGGAGTGCGCTGTCCCAGTCCGTCAAACCCAGGTTTTGCTGTTGCAGCTCCCGCAGAATGGCATCGCCCACCGGCACCATGATGAATGCGGTCAGGGTGAGCGCAATGGAGTTGATGACCATCCCGGATGGTGCCTGCTGAACCCCCAGCGCATTGCGCAGCAGCATGAGAACAATGGAAATCTTGGTAAAAGCCGTGCCCATCACAACCAGGAACGGCAGGAATGTCAGTCCCATAATTGCAATTGCCGTGGGGATGATGGCTGGCAGATCCTCACTCATCTGCGGCAATGCTCTTCGGATGCCATTTAGCGATCTGCAACCCGATGCTGTCACCGATCTGAACCAGTTGCCCGGTGCCAACCGGGGTGCCGTTTGCCTCGATGGTGAGCGCGGTGTTCAGATCGAATTCCAGTTCCATCACCGACCCGCCTGCAAGGCGGCTGAAGTCTGCCAGTGTCAAGGTCTTTGAGGCCAGTTTGAAATCCAGCCGCACTGGCAGGTCTTCCAGCGGAAATCCCTGTGCGGGAGGCTGCATGCCATCCTGTTCTGCGTCCTGAAGCGTGCTTTCAGCCTCTAGCCAGTCCGCACCACCGTCCTCTGAATACCCGTCTGCTTCCGCGTCGTACTCGGACAGCTCCGACGGAAAATAATCTTGTTCCTGCATGCTGTTTCCCCAATTGCCTTGGCCTTGAAACGTGGCAACGCCATCGTTCCCCAGTGTTCCGTCCCAATATCTGTCCGGGCCAAGCCGGGCCTGAATTGGAATGCCCTCTGCGCCTGACGGAAGCAGAAGAATGTCGCCCTGCGACAAGATCCGGAAATCACCGAGCGCAACCATCCTTGGCGCGGTCTGGACACCGAATTGAAATCCCGGGTCGGCCAGACTGACGCGCGAGTCCGCGATCTGATTTGCAAGGGCTGTCACGGTATCGGCCTGCACGGACCAGGTACGGATGGCAAAGGCATATCCTGCGCCGTCCAGAAAGACCGTGCCGCCGATGGCACCGGCAAGGTCCTGCGGTCCGAGACGCATCAGGCCCTGTTCTGCCCAGGCGGCTTCGATTTCTTGAGTCAGGCCGATGGTCTCGAGCACTTGCGACAGTGCATACATGGCCAGCCAGTCTGTACGGACAGCGGCCGCGGGCTCCTGCTCCCAGCCTGGCAGGCAGAGATCGCAGACGCGGCTGACCAGTTCGGGGGCAACAAAGAGGTCGAAACTTCCAAAGCCGGTTTCGGCGGATATCCCTATCAGCTGGTCCGGAAGCGCCTCCATCCCCTGAAAGACAATGCCTATGGAATAGGGCACAGCTTCGGTGTCCGATCCGAAAACCCGAAACTGGCCGTCAAAAAACCATTGCCGTCCTGCAAGCAAATTGCACAGTGCGGCCGCATCCGGGGCGATTTTCGGGAACCCGGCAAACTTGTTCATCTCGAGGCCCTTGCCCGTCCAAAGCGGATTTCGACAAAGGCGTCGATTTCGGCATCTTCGGCGTGGGCGAGGGCTGCCTTGTGCTCTTCTTTCAGAATGTTCAGAATTTCAGTGCTCTTGTTCAAAGACGCCTGCGCCGCCCGTTTGTCCAGGCTTGCCTGCCGCTGCGCGGCTTCTGCCTCCTGCAGCTCCTCTTCGGCCCGCCGGACGTCTTCCATCAGCGCGACGGCCTTTTCCTCTGCCGCTTTCAGGGTCTGTTCAATTGCGGTGAGATCGGTGATCGCCACACGGGTATTGAGCACTTCATTCAGCAAGTCGATTTCAAGTGTCATGATTTCCTTGCGGTAATCTTCCACCGCAGCGCGGGCGTCCTCGACGGCCTTCACTGCCGCAACCCGCACGCGCTTGGCGGCCTGTTCAGCACTGCGGAACCGGTCCAGCTTGCGGTTCCGGACCGCAACGAGGGAGGCAAATTCACGCATGGCCGAGCATCTCGAACAGCTGCGACAGGGTGTCGTCGTATGCGGAAAACTCACTGGTCCGCTGCCTGAGAAAACCGTCAATTAGAGGCTTGTAGTGTATTGCCGCGTCGGCTTCGGGATCCGAGCCTTCGATGTACTCGCCGATCCGGACGAGCAGCTCTATCTCCTGGTATTTTGCAAGCAGACCCCGCATCTTACCGATCACCGCCTGGTGGTCTTCGCTGGTGATGGCTCCCAAAACCCGGCTGGCGCTGCTGAGCACGTCAATCGCCGGATAATGGCCGGAGGCCGCCAATTTGCGCGACAGCACAATATGCCCGTCCAGCAGCGAGCGCACCTCGTCTGCTACTGGCTCGTTCATGTCGTCGCCCTCGACAAGCACCGTATAAAGTGCGGTAATCGAGCCGTGTTCGTTCTTGCCCGTGCGTTCCAGCAGCGAGGGCAGGCGTTCAAAGACCGAGGGGGGGAACCCGCGGCGCGTTGGCGGCTCACCGGCGGATAGGCCGATCTGCCGCTGCGCCCGGGCGAATCGGGTCAGGCTGTCCATCAGCAACAGCACTCGTTCCCCGCGGTCGCGGTGGTACTCGGCAATGGCCGTTGCGCTGTAGGCAGCCTTGACCTGTTCGATGGCCGGGCTGTCTGACGTGGCGACAATCACGATGGATTTTGCCATGCCTTCCGGACCCAGCTGGTGTTCGACGAATTCCCGGACTTCGCGGCCGCGCTCGCCGATCAGGGCAATTACGCAGCGGTCGCATTCTGCAAATTTGACCAGCATGGACATAAGGGTGGACTTGCCGCCGCCCGCGGCGGCAAAAATGCCAACCCGCTGCCCGTCGCCGCAGGTCAGAACCCCGTCCAATGCCCGTACGCCGAGCGAAAACGGCCGGTCAATGACCGGGCGGCTCATCGGGTCGGGGGGAGGGCGCATGCCGGGGTAGAACTGTTCTGTCTCGATCACGGGGCCGCCGTCAATCGGCTTGCCCAGGCCGTTCACGACCCGGCCTGTCATCGCTTCGCCCACGGGAACCAGAAACTCGGGCATGACCGGCCGGATGGTAGAGTTATAGGACATGCCATTGGAGAAGCCGTAGGGGGTTAGCAGCGCCTCGGGCCCGTCAAAGCCAACCACCTCGGCCAGGATTGGGGCCTGGCTGGCGCGGGTGATGGAGCAAATTTCGCCGATGCTGTAGTTGCCGGTGGCCCGGACCACCGCACCCGAAACGTTCTGCACCCGCCCGTATTTCTTGAAGATTGCCGGGCCAGTGCTGTCCAGGCCATCCTTGCGGCCATTCGGATCAGACTGCATCTGTGCCACCCCGTTCCGCGGTTTTCACAAATGCGGTGATCAGCTGTTCGACCATGACTGGCACGCTGGCGTTGATGACCTCTGTATCGGTATAGATCATGCAGTCGTCTGCTGACATGGACTGATCGAATTCAGCACTGATTTGCACCTGGCTGCCAAAGCGGTCGCGAAAGGCCTGCACTGCATGAGCAAACGCGCTGGCGTGGTTCGGATGCACCCGTGCAACGAGGGCGGTTTCGGATCTGAGTTCAGCCAGGACCGAAGCAAATGTCGCTTCCAGAAGATCCGCCTTGGGCATGCCGCCAAGCACCTGGCGCAGGCTGCGGGTAACCAGCTCTTCAACCCTGCCGGCCAGATCTTGCCGGGCGGCATCCAGGCGCCCGCTGGCCTCGGCAAACAGCTGCAGGCCAGCCTCGTAGCCTGATAGCAGCGCCTTGGCCTCCGTTTCCTTGCCCAATTCGGTGATCCTGAGCTGCTCCTGTTCCGCCCAAACCCTGGCCGCGGCGACACAGGCATCGGCTTCATTGACCGCGGCGAGCAGATCCCCGCGGATGATCCCGTTGGCCGGCATAGGAGCCTGGCCTGGCAGCTCAATCCTGCGCATGCTGCGCCTCCCCGGAAGACCAAATCGGCACCGCAAGGCGCATGTAAGCCTCAAAAGCCTGCCTGTCGGGATCTTCGGCCGGAAAAACCTTCTCGCCGGCAAAGGTTCCGGCTGGAAACCGCAGCATCAGGCGCTGGCGGCAAGCCTTGGGAAGAACCCCGATCAGATGAGTGAGAACATGCCCGGCGTAAAGCTCAAGCATGTCAATCGAGAGGCTGGAAAGGACGGGAAAGGCTGTGAAGGCCGGCAGATTCCTTTTGCGCAGGACATCCAGAACACGGGCATCCCCGCACCATTCGATCACTGTATTGAGCCGTTGGCTCTGTGTAGTTGAAATCACGGCTGAAAAGTTAATCAGCACCGACTGAATCCGCGCCAGACGCAGCAATTCGTCCCGACTGCTGAAGACTATGCTTTCATACATGCTAGCTGTATCGCCAGGCAGCTGCGGCAGTGGCAGCAAGCTGTCGCGCAGGAAGTCATCAATAGAGAGCCGCAGCATCGGAGTCTGCCACAGAGATACAGCCAGCGCCGGATTGTTCAGCCCAGTCATGGCTTGAAACTGATCGGGCACCACATACTCCGAAGGGCGTGCTGACATCTTGGCAAAACTCAAGGTGCCGGCCTCCCGCTGCCGCGGCCTTGCAGCCATTTGAAGATTCCAAAGGAGCCTGCAAGGCCAATTACCGCCAGCAACGCTGCAGCACCCGCCAGGAACCTGGCAGTTTGCAGGCTGCTCTGATGCACAAGCAGACCGGCAAAGCTGACCATTTGACCCGTTTCGACTTTGGGCGGCGGAACCGGAGACAACACCACGCCGACCCGTTCGTAATCAATGTTTTCAATGCTGAAGGAGACCAGCTGCTTGATCTGCGGGATCAGGTTTTCGGTTATGTAGTCTTCGCCGATGACCACCAGAACGGATGCACTTGGCGGCGGCGGGTCTTCAAACGGTTTGGTATTGCGGGGGTTTGCTATGTGCACCTCCGCAGAAACCACGCCAGGCAGCGAGGAGATCGACTTGGACAGCTCCTGGCTCAGGGCAAAATTGAAGCGGGCCCACTCTTGCATCGGACTGGCGACAAGCCCGTCGGTACTGAAAACTTCACCCATGTTGACGAACTTGCGGCGCGGCAGGCCATATGCGTTCAGCAATTCAACCGCTGCACCGAATTGGGATTTCTCAACAAACAGCGTGACGCTGCCATCCTGTTTTTCCTTAGACGCGACAAGGCCGTGGGCCAGCAGCTTGGACAGCATCTCGTTTGCTTCGCGCTCTTCCAGGTTGCTGTTCAGTTCCACCTGACAGCCCGCCAGAAAGACGGCGGCTGCGAACACTGCCAGCTTGCACCAGCAACGGAGATTGCCAAGCGAGTCCCGGATCATGACGCGCGACCTGTCGGAGCCCACAGGTTCATCATTGCGCAGACAGGATTTGCTGGATGCCATTTGTCGTTTTGCTGATTGCCTTGATGGCAAACTCGATCTTTATCTTGTCAGCGTTTGATTTCACCTTGTCGCGGATGTAGTCCGTGTTGCTGTTGTGCATCTCGATGATCTTCTTTTTAACAGCTTCCATCAGCGCGCGGGTTTCGGGATCAGTGAACTGGTCATCCCACTTCTTGAACTGATCCTGAACATGCTGGGGAAGTTTGAGTATCGCGCTGCCGGGCTCCAGAGATTTTTCAATGTCGCCGGAGATGTGCCGCTCATACTCCTTCAGCGTCTCGCTGAAGTTCTTGGCAATTCCGGGTACGCCGGCTTCCTCCTGGGCAGGCGGCGATGGCGCCGCCGTTGCGTTGCTGGTGGCTGAGATCATTTACGCATCCTCCGACTGGGGTATTTCGTCTGAAGCTTCGATGGTTTCGTAAAGCTCATCGGCGCATTCGGCGATCACGGTGGAAACCGCGGCAATTGCTGACGGCGATGTGACAAGTTCTTCTGCCAGATAAGCCTGGCCAAGCTCATGAGCCTGCTCAATGCTGCCAGCCTGTTGCAGCAGATAGAGATGGAAGGCGACGGCCTCGTCGCGATTGTTCTCTGTCTGAAAGGCACCGGACGTTTCCAGAAAAAGCCGGGCCTCTTCTGTCTGACCTATGGAATGCAGGTACATGGCTTCCAGCACAAATGCGCCGGCGTTGGCGGGGCGTTCTTCCTGGATGAGCTTCAAAAGCGGTTGGGCCAAATCGCCATACCCGGTCTTGATCGCTGTTGCGGCGATGTTCCCCAGCACAAACATGTCGTCTGCATTGAATTCAGGTCCGGCGGTATTCATTGCAGCTCCACTTTCTGCCGGGAGCCGCTGATCTCGATAACAATTGACTTCTGATGCACATGTATGAGCTTAGCGTCCTTCCCGATCGTTTCGCCCGGGCGGACTGTTTTTCCGTCTTCCAGCAGCACATAAGGGAAGTCACCTGCCCAGGTTCCGGCGATTTTGCTTTCGACCATCGCGGCGGTCTCCTGCAGGCGGCTATCGAAGACGACACTTTTCAGGCCCGGGACATCTGCAAGTAGGCTTGTCCGCAGCATCTGCGCCTTGGGGGCGTCTGCTGTCATCCGGGATACGCTGACCACACCCTCAGCGACGGTTTCGATTGTTGCCCCCAGGGCCAAGCTTTCAACCACGACTTCCGCAGCCTCAGCCAACCGGTCGTCCGCAAAAAAGCGCGGCGAAAAATGCGGGGCCAAGCCGGACAGGGAGGCCTCTATCCGCTCTTGCTCCGCCCTGTCCGGGACTCGCAGGACTCCCGTCCAGGCATCGCCTGATCGGGCAAGGCCAGTTACCTGCAGGCCAAGCGCTTCAAGCCCGGCAAGAATTTCCTGCCGGTCTGGGATGGTAGTTTGCGCAGCAAGGATTGGGTCCAGGGCCTTTGCATGGCTAGCGGTTTCAGACGCTTCCCTTGATCCTATTCCGGGCAGCTCAGTTTCAACTGCGCCAACCTGAGTCAGCAAGAGAACGCCGGCCATCAGGCCAATTGCAACGCTTCCAGCCAGCTTGATCCGCCAGCCCTGTGCCGGCTTTCCGGCCGGTTCCGGTTGCGGCAGGGAAGCTGTTGGGGAGCTCAGCATTTCGCCCTGCATCTTGATCTGCGTTCCGCCAATCGTCAGACTGTCGCCCCAGCCCCATTGCAGCACGGATCCCGGCGCGGCTGGACGGCCTGCAGGTTCGCCGCTGCTTTGAAAATGACCGCTGGAGTCCGGCGACATTTCCACTTCCACGCCATGAGGGGACACCTTGATCAGAAAATGCAGCGGGTCGATTTGCTCTTCCAGGAGCACAATATCGGAACTGATGCTTGAGCCGACGGCATGCACGCCTTCGCCGAGGCTGACAAAGCGATCCTCCAGCTCTTCAGAGATGATTTTGATGATCAGCATTAGCTTGGCTCACCGCTCTCCGGACCTGTGCTGCCCAGCAGGTCGAGCAGCGCCACGGATTGGTCGATTACTTTGATTGCCCGGATATATTTGGCCGGATCGGCTCCGGCTGATGAAGTTTGCGACATGTTCCTCAACAGCATTTTCCGGCGAAGCTGAAGGTACGTCTTCACTGCAGGCAGCCCGCCCAGCATCCCGTCGTGGAGGATACTGTCGAAGCTTACACCAGCTTCGCTGAATGATTTAAACGAGCCGCTGGCAACAGGCATACCAAATACCCCCGATTCAATCTTTGATAACCTTACGCTCAGGTTATGACGTAATCTGTTTTTGCTATTTCTGATGCGCTGCGGCTTTGTTGATGCTGGGCAGGGGGCTGAAAATGGTCAGTATGCATTACCCTATTTCCAAATTTTATGACCCATTCACATATCTTATTTGCATTTTCCTTTTGCCTGCAGCTAAAGAAGAGCTGCCTGAAAAAGCGGCCAGAATGGGTTGCAATCGATCGAACGTGCAACTAGTAAGAGCTCCAAGGGGACCTTGGGTTTTTAACATACCTTGAAATCTCGATTATGCGATCGGATGGCTTTTGCAATTTTAGGGTTATAACTTGCAGTCGAACTATTCATTTAGTTCTGGGCAAGTTTCCGCGCCAGTTTTTGGGAGCGAATGCATTCCAAAATTCTTGATGCAATTTCCTGAATCGGGTGACTGCAAAGAAAAATCCTCTCATGAGGATACGCTCCAGTCTGCACCCGTGCAACTGCTTCCTGTCTTTCAAGTGGTT
Organism: Leisingera sp. S132; assembly: GCF_025144465.1. Taxonomy (NCBI): domain Bacteria; kingdom Pseudomonadati; phylum Pseudomonadota; class Alphaproteobacteria; order Rhodobacterales; family Roseobacteraceae; genus Leisingera; species Leisingera sp. S132. Next base: position 83,340 of record NZ_CP083557.1, on the reverse strand, counting down.
TGAGACCTCAACTTAACTATCTGAAAGTATGAGCTGAACCGTAGAATTTGGCGGAGGGGGCATTGAAGTGTGCCGTCTGAAACTCAAAGCCACACATAGTTCCGTATGATTGGGGTTAATTTTTCAAGGCAGGCGTAATGAATGAAGAAGTTCACTGTTTTGTTACCTCACCATCTCACTTATACTCGCCCTTGATTGTAAGGGTATGTATTGCTCGTTCGAGACTGGCGAACATACAATCCGAGGCAAAACACTTAAGTTTCTATCAAAATTGTGCCCTTGTATTTTCTGCAAAGGCAAATAGTGATTCCAGCTATCCGTTGGTCATTAACCGCTCAACTGATCTGTTAGCGCGCATGCCTTTTCCGTTTTGGGTGAGGGTGAGATTATATGGAAATCAGTCTTAGGAAGATGAAGGTTTTTATGGCCATTGTGGAGGCTGGCAGTTTTACCAAGGGTGCGGCGGCAGTAAAAATTTCACAGCCGGCGGCCGCAGCCATCGTCGATGAAATAGAAGGCATCTCAAAGCACCAGTTGTTTCTGAGATCCGGCAAAGTCCGAACCGCCAAACTGACCCGGGAGGGAGAGGAGGTCTTCAAGGTGTTCTCGCGTGTGGTCAGCTCCTATGAGCTGGAGATCGGCAAGATCACCCGTCTGCATAAGTCGCTGCGGAAGTCTTCGCTGATCCAAGATGCGTACTCTTCCAGCATTGATGTAAGCCGACTGACCGGAATTATGCGCCGCTACCAGGAGAGCAATATCGAGATTGGAACCCGCAGCCGCCAGGAAGTCATAGACTCGGTTGCCAAACGGGAGGCGATCCTAGGTGTGATTGATGATGCTCCCGACAACTCGAACGTTGATTTCAAGCAGATTGGTGTGGTGGCCATTTCCCTGGCCGTGCCGTCAGGGCTGAACATCCTGAGCGACAGCCAGCGAGCGTTGCCTTGGCGGAACGTACCCGACAGCGCGGCGATTTTTTCGGGTGTCAGTCCCAAACTGCTGTCGCAAATTCAGGCCAACCTGTCCGTCGCCGGCCTGGACACAGGCAATATGATTACCATCAACAACAAAGAATTTGCACGCAGCTTCCTGAGTGATCTGAGGCGGCCGGTTGTGATTCCTTCTACGATGACAGAGGAAATCGAGGCACTTGGCTTAGGCCGCGTGCTAACCTTCTCGCATTCCCCAGTTTCGGCTCCGCTGGGGATCATCGCTCCCAAGGGCTATATCAATGCGATGAAGATCTCCAACCGCGAGTTGCAGAGCATCTTGAAGTCAGGCCAACCTGGCGGCCAGGAGGACGATCTGGTGCAGCGTGTCGGATAATCCGCTATGCCGCAGGATAACATGACTGGAAAGGGCGGCAGCTGGCAGGAGGGAAGCCAAGAGCGCTTGCCTAAGCACATGCAGCTGATTTCAAACGTTTTTCAATTCTCGCACGCGGAAATCTCCGATGTCATCAGGCGCCTGAACACAGGGGAGAGCTTGGGTGCAGCGATTGCCGAGGCTGCCCGGTTCGTTGCCGACTCGGATCTGCCGGATGAGGATAAGGATCTTCTGCTCCAGCTGCTGCACGAAGAAGAACAGGTTCTGCAGTTCTCTCGCACTGCGCGCAATTCTGTTGTGGAAATCTGAAGTTCTGCCTCGCGGATAGGATCCGCCTCAAAGCCAGGGCATTCTGTGAAGTGTCTGGCTACGTGCTGGATCCATTGGCGCTCTGGTTGGGGATGGCTGAGCTGCAACGAGAAATGCCCTGCCGGTTGCCGGCAGGGCGGGGTCATTTTCAAACGCAGGAAGTTAACGTTGAGCTCTGATCGATGGCGGCGTCAGTTGAACTGCATATCTCCGAAGTTTGGACCCTGGCCGCTGCCCATGCCGTGCGCCATTGCGCCGGCCTGAGGCCCGCCGCAGCCGCCCATGCCCTGTCCCTGGCTTTGGCCGCCGCAACCCTGCCCGCCTTGACCGCCGCCGCCGGCCTGGGCGCCGCCGCACTGCTGTCCGGCGCCCTGTGCACCGTTCTGGTTCATGGCAGTAAGCAGTTGCTGGAGCTGCTTGTCTTGCTCCTCATCCTTCTTCTTGAGCTCATCCATCTGTTTGGTGAAATCTTCGCCCTGGGCTTTCAGATCATCCTTGGCGCCACCGACCTGGCCGCCAATCTGGTCTGCGGCCTGATTCTGTTGCATCATGTTCATGAGCGACATCATCATTTGCATTATCATACCGGTTCTCCTAATAAATTCGTTTGTTTGCAGGCGGATGAACTAACGGCAGTACATTGTGGCTGCAAAAGGGGCCGCCTTACAATTGCCATGATTCACCACGGCGGCCGGATAACCTCATCAGAATTTGCTATATTCCCGCGTGCACGCACTGAGCGCGGCTTCAGAGGAAGCGGCATTGTGCGTCGGCGCCACTGCCTTCGCAGCCTCTTTGGCTGCGGCAGATAGGAAATTCAAATGTCAGGATAACCCCAGCTTTTGCTAGGAGCAGGAAACGAGAGCCGGACGGCTCCAGGGATGCAACAGACAGAGGCGGGCGGGATGCGGATTCCGGTACCAGCTAATAGACCGGTTCAGCAGCCAATTAATGGCGCAGCGGCGGACAATGCGCAGTGGCGGCCTGAAGCCAAGGCCGCCCGCTCTGCCGCGGCCAAGGCTGACAAAACCACCGCCGACGGGCCGCGGGGCGCTGCCTCCAAGGCGGTATGGAAGGAGGCGGGGGCCACCGCGGCTGCGGGAAAATACGGATCTTTGCCGCGTGACGCGGAAATCTCCCGTATTTCGTTCTTTGATGCCAGCGGCAGAAGCCATAAGGCGGATGTGAAACCCACCGGCCAGCGCCATCTGGGACGTGAAAGCATCTATGCGGAAATCGGCCTGAACGGCCAGCCCACCGGTCGCACTTTCACACGGGACGGGGAAACGGACGAATTCATCCTGTTGCATGCGGAGCGCAACAAACCGGCAAGAGCCGGGCCGGCAGCTGCCCGGTCCGGTGACAAAACGCCGGCACCAGCGGACCGGAACCCGCAGGCCACGTCCGCTGGCGCCCGTCCTAGGGCCGCACATGCTGCGGCGGACGGAGGCCGGGAGAGCGAGAGATTTCTGCAAGGTCTCATGGCGGAAGTGAAAAGGAACCCGGCGCTCCTGGGCGCAAGGGGGTTTACGTCACGGGCAGTTGCCGACAGGCAGGGTGTGAAATTTTCGCAGCTGCCGGATGCTGCGAAATTTCGCGTCATGGCCGAACTCATGAAGGGAGCCAGCACGGAGATTCCAAGGAAAACGTCTCACAAAATCGCCGAGCAGCTGACCGCACGCGATCCGCAGCTCGGCCGCTTTCTGAACAGCACTTACACTGTCAAGGGCAAGGAGTTTCAATACCGCTCCAAGCTGACGGATGAGAAAACGCCCACAGACAAACTCAGCGTGCTGGAACGGGTCTGCAAAAGCCGCATGAACAAAGTGCTGAGTTTTGCCGAGTGCACCGGTGCTGCCATGTATGCGGCCGGCTATATTGCGCGGCCGATCAACGAGGCGCTTCGTGCCGGAGATAAATCCCATCCCGCACAGGATCTGGCCAAGGTGGTTCGCGGCGCGGCGCATAAGCTCCATCATTCCAGAGCCGCGGCCGCCAACCAGCTGAGGTTTTCAGACATGTCGCCCTATAACGGGGCCTACCGGTACATTCAGCCACCTGCCGCAGCTAACGGGCAGCCGCAGAATTCCAGGGAGTTTGTTCTGGAAAAAATCGGCAAACCCGGGGACATCATCACCGATCCCTCGATCGTGAGTACCTCCATGTCGTTCACTGCAGCCAGCCACCGGCTGATAACTGGTGTTGCTGGAGGGACGCCAAAGGTCTGTGTTCTGTACAATCAGCCGCAAACCATCATACCGCTGGTGGACAAGATGGAGCCGGAATCAAGTTATGAGAACCGTACGGGCATTGAGCCCAACGGATTGGGGCATTGCACGGCTTATGCCGAGGCGATCATCGCTCCGGGTAGCCATTTCCGGGTTGCAGATGTGTCCTATGATGCAAGGCAGAAGTTCACGACGGTCATCCTGGAGCAAATTCCCGCAAGCGTGCCCGAAGCTGAAGATGACCGGGCGCTGGTAAGCCGCCTTGTCGACTATGACTTAGGGTGACCCGTAGGTCCAGGCCGGGCAGGCTTCGGGACCGTAACACGGGCACCGGCCTGTTCCGGCAGGCAAAGGTATCGGGAAAGCCGAATTGCCCATAGGCAGCCGTTATCGAACAGTGGCTCAGAGAGCGCACAGCCCTGAGTGCTTCTTCCTTTTGCTGCCTTGATGTGCAGGCCACGCTTTCCTGGCTCAGGCCCGGCGTTTTTTCATGCGCTCAGGCGTGCTGATCGGGCGGGCGGCGGTGCTGGAACGCCATGCAGGCAGATATGCCTGCTGCGGCACGGATGTCATTCAAGAGGGAAGTGCTTAAGCCGCGCGTCAGAATGGAGTTAAACACATGGCATCTGCTGGTCCGGTCACGAATAACCACGGATATTACACGGAGTCTGCTTATACCAAGAGCATTCACATGAAGTTTGATCCCCGTCGGCTGGCCGCGGTGGCGCGGGCAGGCGGGAGTGCTGCGCCGGACCCGATGGAGCCGTTCACCTATGCCGACTTCGGGTGCGGGTACGGGCTGACGGTTATCATGCTTGCGCAAGCTTTGCCGCATGGCCAGTTCTTTGGAATTGATCTGATGCCGGAGCACATGGAGGCCGCACAGGCCTATGCCCGCCAGCTGGGGGTCAAAAATGTCACCTTCATTGCCTCTGCCTTTGAAGAGATTCAGGCGCACGCTTTGCCGCCGCTGGATTTTGCCGTGGCGCATGGCATTCTCAGCTGGGTGGCGCCGGAAGTGCGCCGCTCGTTGCGGCGCATCGTTTCCAGCAGCCTGAAGCCGCAAGGCCTGTTCGCCGCAAGCTATAACCTGGGGTCCTCCGAACGCCTGAGCATCCCGCAAGTCCGCAGCTTGATGGTGGAGGCCATCGCGCGAGGCGTGCCTGAAGATACAGCATTGCAGCAAGGCGTGGAAATGATGCAGTACGCCCATGGCGGTGCGGCAGGCCAATTCCTGGGCGCTGGTGAGAGCGACCAGCTCGCCTATCTGCGGCACGAATACCTTAGCCAGAACTGGAGCTGTTTTTCGCACCTGCAGGTGGCCTCGGAAATGGCGGAAGACGGGCTGATGTTCCGCGGCCCGTATCTGTCCGATGCCTGCCTTGTTCCGGTAGGCGAACGGGCGTTGCCCATTGCTGATCCGCTGTACTGGGAGGACGTTAACGCGCTGCGTGAGAAGAACACCTTTGCCTTGTCGCTGTTTTCTCGAATGGACGCAGGAGAGTCCGGTCCGCAGCCAGCAAAACAGATGCCGTCGGGGTATCTGACACTGCTCCCCAGTGTAGCAAATTTGCTCGTTGGAGAAGGGTTCCATACAGTATTTGACGCGATGGGGAAATCTTCTGCACCGCATCCGGGCATTCCTCTTACGGCGATTGGCCGCCGTGCAGCAGATGCCTATTCGCAGAATGCGCTGGCCCGTATGCTGCACAACAGCAGCTTCGTGGCGTTTTCGAACAGACCTTTCCAGCCGTCTGCAGGTGATGGCCAGAGAGCCTTTGTTCTCTCGGATGAGGTGCGGGAACAGATTGCGCGCCATGAAAGCATCCTGCCGATGAACCGGACCCTGATTTGCCCGGGTACCCAGACAGTGGTTTCTCCGCTGCACGACCTGCCATGGCTGGTGCTGACCCATTGTTCTGACCTGCCGGTTGACCATTACGCCGAGGTGCTGCTTCAGCTGCCGGGTATCCGCACCATGCTGGCTTATCCGACCTACACATCCAGAGACGGACTTTCTTCGCTGCTCCATGCCTGGCACTCCCGCTGGGCGCCTTGGCTGGCTGCGCAGGGTGTACTGGCCTTCAAATAAGCTGACGCAAAGGAGCGGGGGTGCGGGAAAGGCTGAGGACTCTGTGTCCTCCAGCCTGGCCTGCGTCAAGTCTGCTCAACATGCGTGCGCTTTGCAGTCGCGCGCTGCTCAACAGAGAATAGCCTGATATGATCCGGACTTTCTGAGGGTGACCTGAGGGAAGGAACTGGGATCGTTAAGCCCACATAAATTCTTGAACCGCCAAATGCGTAGCGCAAGCAAAACGGAGGTGCGTTATGCCGGTTGGCTATCTGGTCGTACTTGGAGATGGCATTCTGGATGCGGGGGACAGCATCACGGTATCGCAGGCCAGTTTTTCGTCGGCCGGGACAATTGGAGCCGGTGAGTGGACGTGGTCCGGCATCATGGAGGATGACGGGCTTTACTACGAAAACATAACAGATACAGGCACCTATCACCTCGCCGAGGATGGCAATGTTTATTTCGTTCCGGACTTGTGGGATATCACCAGCGGCACCGCGGTTGCGGAGACCATCCCGGCAAATACCGTCAAGGGAACTTCGGGTGATGACAGCATTGATGGCGATGGTTCCGGCCAGGCGGTGTTTGGCGGGGACGGGTCCGATACCCTGGCAGGTTCCGGCGGCGACACGCTTATGGGCGGTGCTGGCAATGACCAGCTCAGCGCAAGTGGCGGCGCCTCGCCGCCGCCGGGTGCCACTTTTGTGGGCGATGGCGATACCGGCTCGGGCGGCTATGGACAGGATGATTTCGAGTGGGCGCCGGGCTCGGGCGGCACCAGCACCATAAACCTTGGCGGCAGCCCTGGCACAACCGGCAGCGACGACGTATCCGACACGATCACCGTGTCCAGCACCAGCGACGGAGCGCATCTAACCGCCCTGAAATTCGATGCGGGTATTGACCAAGTTTTACTTTCCGAGACTCCAGCGTCGATCGTCAGCACCTATGCAACCTCTGGCGTCTCCGATTTCACCGTGACCTATGCGAACGGGAACACGCAGACATTCCGGTTCTACAATGATGGCGGTTCAGGCATCTCCGATCCGGCGCAATTCTTCGCCACATTGCCGTCCTCAGGCTCAGAAACATTGGACGGTGGCGAGGGCGATGACACCTTGACCGGCGGGACGGGCGGCGATCTCCTGCTGGGCGGGGCCGGCGCGGATAGTATCATTGCAGGGGGCGGTTCGGACACCATCAACGGCGGGACCGGGGATGATATAATCGATGTCGCAGGCGACTCCGACCGTGACTATCTGGTCGTCGATGTGGATGGCGGCAACGACACGATCTACGGGTTCGACCTCAGTGACAAAGGCGACGGCACCACGGTTGACCAGTTTGACATCTCAGAGCTGACAACCCCTGGCGGGGCACCAGTGCGGGTTTGGGACATCACGGTGACCGACAGCAACGGTGACGGCACAGGCAACGCCATACTGTCATTTCCTGGCGGTGAAACGGTCACATTGGACGGGATACAGGCATCTCAGGTGGACGAGGGGCCGGAATTGATGGCGATGGGGTTCGTTTGCTTTGCGGAAGGCACACGGCTTGCGGCGCCGGGCGGCAGCCGCCCGGTTGAGGAGATCGCGCCAGGAGATTTTGTCACCACAGTCGGGAATGGCATACAACAGGTGCACTGGGTTGCATCCTCGGCCTTTGGCGACGGGACGGAAACGCTTCCGCAAAATCTGGTTCCGGTACGGATCAAACCGGGGAGCCTTGGAAATAAGCGTGCATTGCTGGTTTCCCAGCAGCACTGCATTCTGATGCAATGCCGCAAGAGCGGCGAGACTTTTTTTGCACGGGCCAAGCATCTTGCTGAAGAGACAAATCTCGCATCCTTTGCCAGAGGCCATAAAAAGATAAGGTATTTCCACCTGTTGACCCGGCAGCACGAGGTGCTGATTTCCAACGGGATTCCGTCGGAGAGCTTTTATCCTGGACCTTTTGCGACAGGCATATTGAGTCCGCAGGACAGGCATCGCCTCAAGGTCTGCGTTCCGGGCCTTGAAGATACGCCGCCAGAAAACTGCTATGGGCCACCAGCGCGTCCGGTTCTGACACGCAAGCAGCTGGCAGAGCGCTTTCAGGCTGGCGGCCTTGCGGCGCCGCGGATTCCAAGGTTTTTTGGCGGATTTCCGGCGTTTCTGCGCCCCGCGCGGTTGTGGAGCTGGCCGCCGGAGGTGGCGGCCTAGGATCAATGCGCCGGGTCTGCGTCCTGCCTGCAGGCTCCTTTAGCCCGGTTGTCATAGCCAAAAGCGATAAGCTCATCAGCACCATGTCCGCTAAACGGGTAGTCAAATCGGAGAGCGGGTTTTAGATGTCAGACGGAAACGTGAAATTTTACGACGCATGTGCCGGATATTATGATGTACTGCATGGCAGCCGGGATGAGGAGTTCCAGTTTTACCGGAGTTTTTTGCCGCCTGCGCTGAACGTTCTGGAAATTGCCTGCGGGTCGGGAACACTCTCGCGGGTGCTGGCGGAAAGCGCTGCTTCTGTCACCGGCATTGATGCCTCGGAGCCGATGCTTGACCTGGCTCGGAAACGGCTGCCGGAGGGGTGTTTTGTGCAGGCGGACATGAGGGCCTTTGATCTGGGGAAGTGCTTTGACGTTGTGGTCTGCCCGTTCAACTCCCTGATGCACTTGACACCAAGCGATGTCATCTCCGCTCTTTCCGCATTTGCAGCCCATTGTGCGGACGATGGGCGGGTTGTCATTGACGTTGCCAATGTTGACGACAGTTTCCTTGCGCCTTCTTCTCCGGAAACCGTCATCAGAACCTTCTTGGATGAGATGTCTGGCCGCAGTATGCGTGCCTGGGAGCGTTCGGAGTACGAACAGGAAAGCAGAACCCTGTCTGTACGCTGGAGAATCGAAGACATACAGAGCGGAGAAACCACAGCGGCTTCAAGTTATACGCAGCAAATTTTCACGGCCGGCGAACTGGACGGTCTGATCGCAGAAGCAGGACTGCATGTTTTGCAGAGGTTCGGCACCTATGATCTCAAGCCATTTGCTGCCGGCTGGCCGAGGCATTTGATTGCCGCGGCACCGTGTTCATAGTCAGGTTAGCGGCTGATCAGTGGACTGAAAGGCCGGTGATGGCAGAAGCGTTGCCGCCCAGGGTCAAAGATCCAGCTCATGCTGCCAGGGCGGGTTGGCGCCGCTGCGCGATACGGTGACGGCGGCAACCGCTGCGCCATGGTGCAGCGCGGCTTCGGCGGCCTCTGGCGTCAGGCTGCGGGCCGCCTGCTTGCTGGCTTTCCCGTCCGGGGCAAGCGCCGCCAGAAAGCCTGCGTTGAAGCTGTCGCCGGCGCCCACGGTGTCGCCTGCGCCTGATGCCGCAGCAGGGGCAGGGCGGGCAGGCACCTGCACCAGGCCGCCGCCGGGCAGCAGCGCCGCGGCGCCCTTGCTGCCGCGGGTCAGCACCACCACCGGCGGCCCCATGGCCTGGACCCGGGCCAGCTTGTCCGTGGCGGGTTCCGTGCCCGGCAGCAGCCAGCCCAGGTCGTCTTCCGACAGTTTGACAATGTCGCTGACCGCAAGCATCCGCTCCAGGCGGCGGCGGTAGCGGGCCTCTTCGGTGATGAACGCGGGCCGGATGTTGGGGTCGAGCATCACCAGCCGCTCTGCGTGGGACTGCAGGGCCAGCGTCTCAAAGGCCTCAGCCGCGGGTTCGCAGGCCAAGGAGATGCCGCCGAAGAACAGCACGGCGGTTTCCGGCCCCGGCTGCGGCAGATCCTGCGGTGCCAGCATCCGGCCTGCGGTGTTTTCGTCATAGAAGGCATAGCGCGCCTCGCCATGCTCCAGCGTCACAAAGGCCAGCGTCGAGGGGCGGGCGCTGATGACGCAGCCCGCGGTGCTGACATGGCTGGCCTCCAGCGCCTCCAGCAGCCGCTGCCCGAACATGTCCGACGACAGGCCCGCGGCCAGGCCGCAGGGCACGCCGAGGCGGCCAAGCGCGATGGCGGTGTTGAACACCGCGCCGCCGGGGCAGGGGGCAAAGCAGGCGCTGTCATCCGCGGCCGTGGCGGGCAGCATGTCGATCAGCGCCTCGCCGCAGCACAGGATCACCGGAGCCAGCTCCCGTAGTCTGAGACCAGCAGATGCAGCGGCGGCTCGTCCTCCTCGATCTGCGAAAACCGTCCGATGTCCATTTCAAAGACATTATCGGTGGTGTCGTCGTTGACGGTGGAGACCTCGCCGATCAGCACGTCGCCGTCCTCACCCCAGAAGGCATGCCAGACGCCGGGCAGCAGGGTGACGCTTTCGCCGGGCGCCAGCGCCAGACGGCCGCCCGGGGGCAGGGTGCGGATCTGCCCGTCGCAGGGCACGGAGACATCGCTGTGGCGGCAGATGCTGCCATCGGGGGCGCTGGCGAACAGCTCCAGCACCAGGGTGGCGCCGCCGCGGTTGATGATGTCCTCGGCCTTGTGGATGTGGCGGTGCATCGGCGACAGCTGGTTCCTGCGGCTGATCAGCAGCTTTTCGGCGTAGAGCATGCCGGAGCCGGCGGCCAGGTCCTGCTTGCGGCCGTTGCGCAGGGTGAACAGCAACAGGCCCAGCTCCTCAAAGCGGCCCTGGCCGTAGTCGGTGACATCCCAGCCGAGCCCGCGGGCGGCGATCATCGCGTGGTCCCGCGCTGCCATTTCCGCGGGTGTCCAATAGGCAAAGGGCGGCAGATGCACGTTGAAGGCGCCAAGGAAAGCGGCGCCTTCGCGGATCAGATCATTGACGGCAGAGCGTTTCATGGCGGAGCCTTTGTCAGCTGGGGCAGGGGCGCGGCCAAAGCCGTTCTCTTGCCTCCGCATCAAACACGCTGACGGCCCCATGGCGCAAGTCCGCTCCCGTTTCTCTGCATCACTTGCCCGCCGGTGCGCACAGGTGGCGGGCACATCTTCAACTGCAGATAAGCTGCAGCCTTCGCTGGATCCGGCTTGGCTTATCTGATGTCGAAGGCCGTGACGGCCAGGGCGGCAGACCCGGACAGATCGCCGGTGAGGCCGGTGAAAACATCCTGGGCCAGACGCCCGTCGCGGCTGCGGATTTGCTGCAGCGGGCGGGTGCTGCCGATGGCGATCAGCATCTGCGCCGTGTCGCGGACCGGGCCGGCCAGTGTCACCGGCACGTCGAAGCGGGTGACATTGCCTGTCTGTGTCAGGAACCGCTGAAGGTCCTGGACCACGCCATTGTTGTCCACCAGCAATAGCGCAACGTATTTTCCCGCAGTGCCGCGCAGCACGCCGGTGAGCCGGCCGCCGCTGGCGACCCTGCCGGAGTCCAGCCGGAGCCCCAGCCGGGTCGCCGGGTAATCACTGTGGCGGCGGATGTATTCTGCTGCCGGGCATTGGCGCGGGTCCAGCAGCGTCCGGGTCTGCCGCAGGGCGCTGTCGTCTTCGCTCAAGACAGATCGGGTGAACTGCCCGAAGGCGGCATCGCGGGCGGCAAGCATTTCCAGGCCGGCGCTGTCCTGGCCGTCCCTGCGGGGCAAGGCCAGCAGGCAGTCCGGCCCGCCGTTTGCGCGGATCCGGGCAATCAGGTCCTTTACTGCAAGGTCCTGCGCGCGGGGCGGCGGCGGGGTTTTTGCTGCGGCTGGTTCTTCCGGGGTGCCGGACTGTGCGCCGGGCAGGGCCGCCAGCGGCTGCAGGGTGGTGAGACCTGTATTCACGGTGGCGGTTGACACCGCGGTGCCGCCGGACGCCACCGGGGCAAGGGTTTCCGGCACCAGCGGGCCTGTCTCTGCCGGCAGAAGGGGCGAAGCAGCCTCGGCGGCGGGGGCGGGCGCGGCAATGTGCAGGCCGGGATCCTGCCGGGCCGGCTGTGCGGCAGAGGCAGGCGATCCGGGCGCTTCCGATCCGGCAGGCTCGGCAAGGTCAGAAATCTCCTCCGCCGCATGAGCAAGCTGTGGCGAGAGGGGGTCGCTTTCGGCCTGGGGTTCTGCGCCCGCCATGCCGTCCTGCAGGGCAAGGCCGGCCAGCGTATCGGAGTCCAGCCGCTGCAGGGTGACGCGGACCTCCGGGGGCGCGGTCTGCGGTGCGAAGCGGCCGATGAGAGGCTGCAGGCCGCCCAGGAGAAGCGCGCCCAGGGCCGCGTGAACGGCCAGAGAGCTGCAGGCGGCGGCAAGCCAGCCCCTGCGGGCCGGACTGCCATAGGGAAGAGTGCTCATGACCCGGCCTGCCTGTGGCGGGTGACCAGCCGGATGTCCAGATCCGGAAACGGCGGCTGCGCAAGCAGGTGCAGCAGGTCCAGCGCCGGGGCGGTGCTGTCGGTCAGCACATGCAGAACCTGGCCCGCGGGCAGGGCCGCCTGCAAGGCGGCGGCTGTGATCGCGCTGCCGTCGAGGCGCAAGCTGCCGTCCGGTCCGACCTCCAGAAGCGGGCTGGGAAGATGCCCGGACGGCAATTCCCGGGTTGCTGGCAGCTGAACCTGGGTGTCCGGCGCGGGCAGCAGGGACCCGGTGACCAGGAAGAAGAACAGCAGCAGCAGCACGATATTGACGATGGCAAGCGAAGTGCCGGGTGTGCGCAGCGCCTTGTGCGGCGGCAGCAGGGATCGCCGGGACAGCATCTTCAGCCGGCTCCTGCACTGAGCTGGACCGACGCAATCCCGGTCACGCGCAGCTGTTCAAGCACGGTGGTCAGGTCCTGCACCTTGGCTGAGGGCTTCACGATGACCACAACGGCTGCCTCGGGGTTGTCCTCGCGCAAGCTGCGGGCAAGGCCGGGCAGGGCTTCAAGGGGGAAGTCCTGTCCCTGCACCCGCAGCTTGCCGGCCTCCAGGTTCCACAAGGCCGTGCCGCCGGGGACGGAGGCCTGCGGGGCCTGGGCGGCGGCAGCGGATTGCGCCGGACCGGGCTGGCGGTCAGCCACCGGGCCGCTGCTGTGCAGGGGCAGAACGGAATAGGGGGTCAGGCTGGAGGACAGCATGAAGAAGATCAGCAGCTGAAACATGATGTCCGCCAAGGGCGTGAGGGAAAATGCCCTGCGCTGCCGGGGCGCAGGGAGGCCGAGCCGGCTGAATTGCATCAGGTCCGGGCCTGCGCGCTTGCAGTCTGGCCGACCCGGCCATGCAGGGCCGCCGAGACCAGAACCTCGATCAGGTTGCGCTCCCGCTCGATCCGGGCGTCCAGCCAATTGGCCAGGAAATAAGCCACCAGGGCGATTGCCAGCCCCGCCGCGGTGGTGGTGAGCGCGGTCCAGATGCCAGCGGCCAGCGCGGCCGGATCCGCGGTGGACTGCGACTGCGCCAGCACCGAGAAGGCATCGATCATGCCGATCACCGTTCCCAGCAGACCCAGCATGGGCGCCGCCTGCACGGCCAGTTCCAGGGCCCGCATCCGGTCCGAAAGGGTGGCGAGTTCGGCAATGGCGGTCTGCCGCCCCAATTCCTCGGCATAGGCCGTTTCGCCGGGGCGGGCCTGCAGGCCGGTAAACACGGCATGCAGAACCCTGGACAGAACCGACTGGCGCGCGGCGGCCTGCTGCATGGCGGCCTCGGCCTGGCCGGACAGCCAGGTGTCGATGATTTTCTCGGCCATGCTGCGCTTGCCCACGCCCAGGCGGGAAAACTGGAGCAGCTTGAAGAAAAAGACCGACAGCACCGTGAAGGACATCAGGAACAGTGCGGCAAAAACTGTCAGCGTGAAGGGATCAAACAAATCGCCCCGGAAACCGGTCATGAAAACACTCCTTGGCTGGCCGCAGGCGGCGCGCCGTTAAACAAATGGCGGCGGGTGTCAGATGCCGAACTGGATCGGCGTGCGGGAGCTGGCTGCAAGACTGGACATGCACAGCGGGCTTTCGCTGCCGTCGCTGGCGGTGCAGGCCGGAGCGTCGTTGACGACAATCCGTGAAATCGCGCCGCAGGGCGTGCCTGTCAGGTCAAATTGCAGAACCTTGGTTTTGCCTTCCACCAGGGCGCCGAATTCCAGGACCAGCAGCCGGCTGACCACGCCCTCGCCGTCAAACAGGGCGATCTGGTAGGACGCGCGTTCCAAGGCGGTGCCGGACTGGTTGGCGGCAACATAGGTCAAGCGGCAATCCCCCGCTTCGGTCTCGGTGACGGCGTTCAGATCAAGCTGGAACTGATCGGTGTCCTGGGCGGTCAGGGCTGCGGCCTGGGCCAGAAGGGCAGCGGCGGCAAGGGCCCCCGGTTTCAGAGCAGAACAAAAGCGCATTTTTCCTCAACGGGTCTGGTCATCAAATCGCGGCTATATGGGCGCTAAACCGCGGCACAGGTCAACCGGGAAAATTCGATGGAAAAAACCCGTAATGGCCGAGTTAGCGGAAGACCCCGATGAAGAACCCCGGAAGTGCGGACTGCGCGTCCCGGCGCTGGAGCTGCGGCGGCAGTGAAACCGCTGCCGGCCGGGCCCCGGCCACGGTGGTGGCATAGGGTTTTGCGGCTTGCGCTTGTCTGTGCACAGGCTGCGGGTGCGGGGGTTGGGCAGACGGACGGGGCGCGGGTGCTGCCGTTTCCCGGTGCTGCGGAACTGTCCCGGAGGCCTGCTGCCCAGGACGTTCAGCGCAGCAGCTTGACGGCGCCGCGGGTTCACTGGCGGCGGGCTGCACCGCCTGCACGGAAACCGGTTTGGCCAGGGTGCCGGGCAAAGCCGCCGCGGCCTTGGCGTCACGCCGCACAGCAGGTGCAGGCTGCACCGCTGGCGCCAGGGAGGCCAGGCGCCGCTGTCCGGAGGCCGCATCGTGGCCGAGCACCAATGCAACCCCTGCGGCAACTGAAAGACAAACAAGGCCTGCGCCTATCGCGAAATACCGTACCATGGCGGCCACTTTTAGGCATGCTGCCGTGCAGCGCCAGCGGATTCTGCCCTTGGCCTCCGGTCCGGGCTGGAAAATGTTGCGTTTATCTCACTTTCGCTGCCACGCGGATGGGATTACTGTAGGGGGAACGGAAAAATTCCAGCAATCCTATAATGATGCGCCTTATCCTGTTTGCCTGCCTTGCCGTCAGCCTGATCGCCGTGCGCCCAGCCAGGGCGGCGTTCACTGTCTGCAATCAGACCTTGGATGTTGCCAATCTGGCGGTTGGCGTCTCTGAGGGGGATGTTTTTGAAACCCTGGGCTGGTGGGTTGTCGGCCCAAGCCAATGCGCTGATCTGATCAGCCATAAGTTGCGGTCGCGGTATGTCTATGTGTTTGCAAAAGACGTGTTCGGGCGGGTGCTGCTGGAGGGCGCGGCCCCCATGTGTGTGGATGCCGGGCGGTTCCGGATCCGCGGGGAGTCGGATTGCCTGGTCCGGGGCTACACCGGTGCGCGGTTTCATGAAGTGGACACGCAGCAGGCGGACAGCTGGACATTTTTCCTGCGCTCTGGGGCGCAATAAGCGGATATTCTGCTCCAAAGCGCTCTCCCTTTAGGGTATGAAGCCGGTATTGATCTCCGCGTTTAGGTTGAAAGTATTGCAGCCTGTTCCTTATTCCCTGGCCCGGCGGGCCGCCCTGGCCCTGATTGCGGCTGCTGGTCTTGGTTGCGGTGCAGCCGCGGCGCAAGACTGGCGCGGGCTGGCGATCGGAGACACTGGCGGCGGTGCGGCACGGGCCTTTGCCGACGCTTATTATGCAGCCGAAGCTCTTCGCGGCTGGAGCGGCGCAGCGCCGGTTCTGCTGCGCAATGCAGCGCATGCGGATGCGGTGGAGGCGCTGGACGGGCTGCAGGGAGCCGGGCGGCTGGTGCTGTACTATGCGGGCCCGGTGCAGCCGGATGGCGGCCTGATTTCGGACGGGCACGGTCTGGCGCTGGCTGCCCGGCTTGAGCCGCTGGCGGCTGCGGGGCTGTCGCATCTGCTGCTGCTGGTCGAGAATTGCGCAGGCACCGCACGGGAGGCTGCGGCGCTGCCGGATCTGTCTGTCGAAGCTGCAAAGGCGGGGGTCACGCTGACGCTGGCCGCCAGTGCGGGGGCGGGCGAAGCCTGCCCCGGGGCGGCTGCTGGCGGGCGGCTGAGTGACGCGATGAAGACGGCAGCCAAGGCGCAGGGCGCTGCCGCCGCGGGTGCTTTGCAGGCGTTTGTGCGAAACGGTTCCGGGGAGGTGCTGGCGGGCCTGGGCGGTGCGAAGGCGGTCGCGGCCCCGGCCCGGCGCGCGCAGGTTCCGGTGGCGGATACGGTCCGGCTGATTCCCGCCCGGGCGCAGGCGCCGAACCGGCCGGTTGCCGCGGTCCGGCCTGTTTCCGTGCCGGCAAACGGCCTGCGGGGGGGCGGTGCGGCCCTGGCACTCCCGGCGCCGCAGCTTGCCGCGCTGCCGCGGGCGGAGGGGTTGCCGCAGCCCTCAGTCATCGTCGGCGTGATCGGGGGAGCGGGCGGTGCGGATTTCGCGGCGGCGCAGGACCCGGCGGACCTGCAGGGCAGTGAAATTGCCTATGACAACCTGGCTGCGCGGCAGCGTCTGCGCAGCGGAGATCCGGATTTGTTCGCCAGTCTGGTTGCTGCCGGGGCGTTTGATCCGCCGGCGCCGCTGCTGCCGCAGGCCCTGCAGAGCGAACTGGCCCGCATGGGGTGTTACACCAGCCGGATTGACGGCGATTGGGGGCGCGGCTCGCAGGCCGCGGCACGCCGGTATTTCGAGGCCGCAGGCGGCGGCAGCCCGGCCAGTCTGGAGGCGACGGCAGAGCTGTTCCGCCTGATTATCAGCCGGGATGACGCCGCCTGCGCCCGCCCGGTGGCCGCCGCCCCGCGCGCAAACGCAATTAGCGGCGGCAGCCGGCAGACCCAAGCCCGGCGGGCAGCGCCTGCGCAGGCGCCGTCACGCCAGCCGGCCCAGACCATCACGCCCGGGTCTGCCCTGGGCGGCGTGTTCCGCTAGGCAGGCGGCAATGGGTATCCCGGTTGATCCTGTCTTTCACAGGGCCAAAGCCAAGGCTGCGGCCAGACGGCGGCGGCGGCTGGCGGCCCGGCTGAGCGCGGGCGGTGCTGTGCTGGCGGCTGTGGCCGCGGCGGCTGTGTTCTGGGCGCAAAACCGCGGAATAGAATCGGACGCCAGCCTGACCATGATGCCGCAGAGCGAAGCAGCCGCTGCAGAACCGGCGCGGCGGCAGGCGCAAAACCGGGCGATGCTGAACCTGCGCCGCGCACCGATGCTGCTGCGGCTCAAGGAGGAGGGCCAGGGCGGCCGCCGCCGGCCGCTGCCGGGGCCGCCGGGTTTTCTGCCAGGGCGTGCAGGTCCGCCCGGCCCCGCCCGGTTGTCGGTTGTTCAGGATGACCTGTTTGCTGCCGGGCAGCAGCTGATGGTGCATCTGCCTTCGGCGCGCGATGACTTTGCCCTGTTCCAGGCCCATCGGCGGCGGGCGCTGCCTGCGGCGGAAGAGCCGGGGACAGCCCGAGAGGCCTTGGCCGGGCTTCGGGAGGCCGCCAGCGCCGCCGTGGTCAGCGCGGCGCAGGCGCGCGTGTACCTGTTCAGGGAAACGGTGCTGCGCCTGTCTGCGTCCCAGACCCTGAGCGGTCTCTTGGAGGATCACGGCTTCACCCGGCAGGAGGCGGAGGAGATCGGCGCGGCGGCGCAGCGGCTGCTGAAGCTCGATGGCGCGCTGGCGCCGGGCAGCCTGGTGGCGCTGCGCTGGCGGCCGAGGCCGTTCGGGCAAGCGGGGCGGCAGCTGCTGCAACTGTCGCTGTACGGGCCGCAGCGCTACCTCGCCAGCATGGCGCAAACCGGCCCGGGCCGGTTTCAGGCCGCGGCAGATCCCTGGGCCGGGGAGGATTTGCTTCAGATGTCGGGCCGCAAGCCTTTGCAAGCGGGCCCGGGCCAGCAGCCGCGGCTGCTGGATGCGCTTTACTCCACGGCCCTGCGCAACGGGCTGGCCACCGATCTGGCGGGTGAGCTGATCGTGATGCTGTCCAGGCGTTTTGACCTGGAGCGCCCGGTCTCCGGTGAAGACCGGCTGACGCTGCTGCTTGCTGCCAACCCCGGCCCGGACGGGCAGGGGGCCGGCCAGGTTCTGTTTGCCGGTATCGGCGGCCCGTCGGGGCAGATGCGCTGTTATGTTATGGCACGGTCCGGGCCGGACAGCGGTTTTGGCTGCTTCAGCTTTGCCGCAGGCGGCGGCGCCGCGGGCATGGAGGCGGTGGACGCGCTGGTTGGCCGGATCGTGCAGGTGGAAAGCGCCGGTCGGGCCGATGCCAAGAACCCGTTGTCCACGGCCACCGGGCTGGGCCAGTTCATCGAGGGCACCTGGCTGCGGATGATGCGCAGTTACCGCCCGGAGCTGGCGCAGGGCCTGGCGCGGGCAGAGCTGCTGGCGCTGCGGCTGGACCCGGATCTCAGCCGGGAAATGGTGCGCAACCTGGCACGGGAAAACGAGGAATACCTGCAGGCGCGGGGGCATCAGACCAGCGCCGGGCGCCTGTATCTGGCGCATTTCCTGGGGGCGGAGGGGGCGCACCGGGCCCTGTCCAGTGATCCTGCACTGGGTGTCGGCGACGTCATGGGCGCGGCAGTGGTGGCTGCCAATCCGTTCCTGGAGGGCAAGCGGATCGCGGATCTTCTGGCCTGGGCAGACCGCAAGATGCAGGGGCGGGGCAAGGCGGCTGCGGTTCCCGCCGATGTGCTGGCCTACAAGGCGCAGATTGATGCGGTGCTGAGCGGGCTGTAAGGGCTCAGCCGCTGCAGGGCTGCGGGCGGGGGGCGGAGAAGTCGCGCAGGCCGAACAGGCTGAGATCCGGGGTGAAGACATAGCCCGCCGCTGCTGCCGTGTGCTTGAAAAGCGCAAAGCCCCCGGCAGGAAGCAGCAGGAACAGCGCGGTGATGGCCCCCAGCAGACCGGCGTGCCAGCGGTGGTGCAGGGGGGCGAGCAGCAGGAACAGGGGCAGCACGGCCAGCCCGAGGAACCAGAAGGCGCTGTTGTCGATCACCGCTTCGGCGGCGCAGCCCCGCATGGCGGCGAGGGCTGCGGAGATATCCGACAGCCCCCAGCCTGCCGCCAGCAGGCCGAGCAGGGAAAACCCGCCCAGAATGGCGATGGCTGCGGCCCTTGGCATCAGTGCGGCAGCGCGTTGCGCAGGGCCTGGTTGACGAGGTGCCGCTCCCAGGCGTTGATCTGGCGGGCCAGTTTGCGCAGCGGGTTTTCAAAGGAATCCACCGTGTCCTCGATAGCGCGGACCAGGGTTTCCGTCAGGCCGAACTTGCGGTCCACCCGGTCCAGCAGGATCGACATGCCGATGCCGACGGCAATCGCTGCGATCACCGGGCCGGCGGCGATGGTGGTGAGGGTGCCCACGGCCACACCCGCCAGATAGCCGGCACCCGCAGCGATGGCGAATTTGGTCACATCTGATGCCACGGTGCCGATCAGCTGGGTCAGCCGCGGATCATTGTCGGCAAACACATGCTCCACCACCCGCAGCGCGGTGAAGGCGACAATGGCGATACCGGTCATCTTGGCGGCGCCCCTGGCCAGATCCTTGCCGCTGAGCACCAGTTTGGCGACCTTGGGATTGCTGGCGAGGTAGCGGGTGCCCTGCAGGGTGGCGCGCTGGCCGGGGTGGCCTTTGATGATGATGTAATCCTTGCCGTTCACATGTTTGATATAGGCCCGGCCCGTCAGCCCGAGGCGGCGCACGATGCTGACGGCACCGGCGCTGTCGATGCCCGCGGTGGCGGCGCTGACCAGATCGACGCCGGTGGCCTGGGCCAGTTCGTCGTTGATCTCGGCCACGTAAAGCAGGGTTTCCTCGATAGTGATCTTGCGGCTGTCAGTGGTGACGGTGCAGCGGCCGGTGGCCAGATTTTCTGCCATTGTACTCTCTCAACAAAGGGATTGCGGTTCAAAATCAGGATAGTGCGTATTCAAAGCCGTCCGGGGTGGCGGTGACGCTGACGCTGCGGATTTCTTCGCCGGAGCTGAGCGCCTGCAGCAATTTGCGGCTGAGGTCGGGCAGGATCGAATTGGTGATGATGTTGTCGATCATCCGGCCGCCGCTGTCGGGGTCGTTGCATTGGGCGGTGATATGGTCGAGCACGTCCTGGCCATAGGTCAGACTGGTGCCATGGGCGCCCTTGAGCCGCTCGGCCACGGCGGCGAGTTTCAGACGGGTGATGCCGCCCAGGACGTCGCGGCTGAGCGGGAAATAGGGGATCGTCACGATCCGCCCCAAGAGGGCCGGGGGGAAGACCTCCAGCAGGCTGGGTTTCAGGGCGAGGTCCAGCTGTTCGGGATCGGGCTGGCTGTCCGCGTTGCCTGCCATCTCCATGATCACATCGGTGCCGACGTTGGAGGTGAGCAGGATCAGCGTGTTCTTGAAGTTGATCAGGCGGCCGTTGCCGTCTTCCATCACACCCTTGTCGAAGACCTGGAAGAACAGTTCATGCACGTCGGGGTGGGCTTTCTCAACCTCGTCCAGCAGCACCACGGAATAGGGTTTGCGGCGCACCGCTTCGGTCAGGCGGCCGCCCTCGCCGTAGCCGACATAGCCGGGAGGCGCGCCCTTCAGCAGCGAGACGGTATGGGCCTCCTGAAATTCGCTCATGTTGATGGTGATGACGTTCTGCTCGCCGCCATAGAGCTGTTCGGCCAGCGCCAGCGCGGTTTCTGTCTTGCCGGTGCCGGAGGGGCCGCAGAACATGAAGACGCCGATCGGCTTGTTGGGGTTGGCCAGCCCTGCGCGGCTGATCTCGATCCGTTTGGCGATGGTGCGCAGCCCGTGGTCCTGACCGATCACCCGTTCGCGCAGCGTGTCCGACAGGGTCAGCACCGCCTCCAGCTCATCCTGGACCATGCGGCCTGCGGGGATGCCGGTCCAGTCGGAGATCACGGAGGCCACCGCCTGCGCATCCACATGGGCATAGACCATGCGGTCGTCGGGGCTGGCGGCGTCGAGTTCGGCCATATGGGCGTGCATTTCGCTGCGCAACGTTTCCTGGGAGGCTGTTTCGCCGCTGACCGGGTCTGCTGTTTGCAGCGCGGCGCGCAGGGCAAGCACCTGATCCACAATCTCTTTTTCGCGGGTGTAGCCGGACTGCAGGTCTTTAAGGCTGCTGTTAAGCGTTTCGATCTCAGCGCGGATGTCGTCCTCGCGCTCCGCATCCGCTTCGCCGAGGTCGCGGGCGGCGGTCTTGCCTGCCAGCTCAGCCTCCAGCGCGCTGATGCGGGCCTTGGTGTCCATGATGCGGGCGGGGACGGCGGATTGGCTGATGGCGACGCGGGCGCAGGCGGTGTCCAGGAGCGAGACCGCCTTGTCCGGCAGTTGCCGCGCCGGGATATAGCGGTGCGACAGGGTGACGGCGCTGACGATGGCCTCGTCCGAAATCCGCACGTTGTGGTGCCTTTGCATTGGCTCCAGAATGCCGCGCAGCATGTCGCAGCAGGTCCCGACCGAGGGTTCATCCACATTGACCGGCTGGAAGCGGCGGGTCAGGGCCGGGTCTTTTTCGATGTGCTGGCGGTATTCGCTCCAGGTGGTGGCGGCGATGGTGCGCAGGGTGCCGCGCGCCAGCGCCGGTTTCAGCAGGTTGGCAGCGTCGCCGGTGCCTGCCTGGCCGCCTGCGCCGATCAGGGTGTGGGCCTCGTCGATGAACAGGATGATCGGCTCGGAGCTGGATTGCACCTCGTCGATCACCGATTTCAGGCGCTGTTCAAACTCGCCCTTGATCGAGGCGCCGGCCTGCATCGACTGGATGTCGAGTTCATAGAGGCGGGTGCCCTGCAGCTTGGGCGGCACGTCGTTTGCAGCCAGCAGCTGGGCAAAGCCTTCGACCACGGCGGTTTTACCGACGCCTGCCTCGCCGGTCAGGATCGGGTTGTTCTGGCGGCGGCGCAGCAGCACGTCGGTCAGCTGGCGGATTTCCTCGTCGCGGCCCTTGACCGGGTCCATGTCTGCGGCGGCGGCGGTCATGTCCTTGGCAAAGCGGTCCAATGCGGTGCTGCCGCCCTTGGCCGGGCTGCCGCCGGCGGTTTCATCCCCGGCGGAGAGATTGGCGCCGTCCATCGGGCGCATGGCCTCCTCTTCGCTGCCGGCCCACAGCGTGCGGCTGTCCTGGCCCAGCTGCTCGGCAGAGATGCTTTCGAACACCGGCGAATAGCGCAGCAGCTGGCGGCGCAGGGCTGGGTCGTTCAGGAGCGCGGTCAGCACATGGCCGGTGCGGATCTGCGCCTCGCCGAAGAACAGCGTGGCATAGGTCCAGGCGTGGTTCAGCGCGTCCGACAGGTGATCGCTGATGCCCGGGGTTTCGGTCACGTTCTTGTCGAGCCGGTCCATGGCCGCTGACAGATCCTTGAGCATCCGGGTGCGGTCGAGGCCCAGCTGGCGCAGTGTGACGGAGATGTCGGCGTTCTGGTTGGAGACGGAATGGAACAGCCAGTGGCTGAGGTCGACATAGCGGTTGCGGGCGCTGCGGGCCTGGCGCATGCCTTGCAGGAAGGCGTCATAGCCTGCGCGGTTCATCTTGCCCGCGTATTTTTCAATGGTGATTTCAGTCATCTCGGTCTGCCTCAAATACGGGCGGCTGCGGGTCAGGCGGCCTGGCTTTCAAATACGGTTTCTGAATGGGGCGCTGGGAACAGCGGGTAGCGGCTGACCAGCAGGTGGCCGTTGCGGCGCGGGATGCCGGCGGCGGCGGCCTGATCTGCCGGGCCGACGCAGGCCAGCCAGCCGACCTGGGTGCTTTGACCCAGCACCGCGGTGCGGATCTCCGGCTCCGGCATCCAGAGCGCGGTCTCGACCTCAACCGACTGGCCGAGGTACCAGAACACAATGCCGCGCAGGCTGGCGTGATCCGGGCCGCCGGGCAGGAAACGCTGGTAGGAGGCCGGTCCGCTGACGGTCACATGAATGCGGATCTTGGCGCTGAGGGATTGCACATGTCCGCCGAGGAAGACGTTTTCACCCAGGGTGCATCCCTGTTCGCCCAGAAGGCACAGCGCGTCCGGTTCCAGGTCAAGCCAGCAGGGCACGTGCTCCTCGATGCGGAAGGCGGCGCGGTCTGCAAAATGCAGCTCCAGCATCTGGCGCAGGCGCACCGGGCTTTTGACGCGGCCAGCGGCCAGCGGCGCCAGCTGCAGTTTCGCCATGTCGCTGAGGCTTGGGGTGCCGCGCAGGGCCGGGGTGCCGCAGCCGAGCAGCGACAGGATATAGGCCTGGAACCGGTCGCCGTCCTGATGGTCGAACTGGGTGATCGCCTTGGCATCGGACCAGGCCCGGAAGAACAGCTCCTGAAAGCGGGCGGTGAAGATGTCGCAGAAGGCGACAAAGCTTTCATCACCGGCGGCGAACCAGGATTCCACCTCTTCTGTCCAGTTGAGAGGCAGCGCACCGAATGCGCCGAACAGCCCCATGAACTGGGCGCGCAGGCGGGGCGTGCTGCCGGTCAGGTCCACCCGCGCCAGATCGCGCCCGGGAAAGGCCAGTGCCGGATCCTGCCCCAAGTGCACGATGGCATCGCGCAGACGGCTGTTTCTGCCGATGCGGGGCTTGCCGGCGGTGCCGGCCCGGCGTTCCAGTTCGCGCAGCAGGGCAAAGAGGCCGGCGCCTGAGGCCGCCTGCTGCTGCTGTTCCCGCCGGGTCAGGGTTTCGGCCGCCTGGGAAACGGGCTGGATTTCGTTCATAGCAGCGCTCCGGTGCCGGAGCAGGGCGCGAAGCGGGCGATCTCGCCGCGCTGCTGGCTGACGATCACGGTCTGGGTAAAGCTGTTGACGGCGGTGTATTCCGCGAAGAAACGGTCCAGCACCGCGCCGAGCGGCACGATGCCGGTGCTTTCGAACTCGGTTTCGTCGAAGGTGACGCGCACTTCTATGCCGCGGGCGGTGTAATAGCCGTCCGGCGCCGTGACAGTGCGGGTGACCGGGGTGCAGTCGAGCCGCCGGATGCCGCTGATCTGGGCCTCGCTGACAGAGTCCGACAGGTCGGCAAACAGGGACAGCATCTCGCGCAGCGCCGCGGCGGAGCCGTCGCCGTCGGGGCTTTGCAGCCCGTGGGTGCCCAGCGACAGGTAGGAGATCAGCCGCCAGTAGGTGTCGCCCGCGCCGGCCCGGTGGCTGGCCGCGGTTTCCCTGTCCGCCAGACTGTCGAGCGGCGGTGTGGGCCCGGCCAGGCAGGCCAGCGACACCGACAGGTCGTCGCTCAGCTGGAAGGCATCGGTGCTGCCTGCGATCGGCAGGTATTCGGTCAGATGCCGGTTGGAGCAGAGCAGTTTGACCTGCAGCCGGTTCAGGGTGTCGTGGCCTTCGGGCTGATAGAAGCTGAGGAAGGTCTCGGTGCCGCGGTAGCTGTTGCGCGGTGCGCCGTTGCGCTGCTCGTTCAGTGTCTGGCGGCGCGGTTTGCGGCGGGTGGTGTAATAGAGTGTCTGGCGCGGGTCCTTGCCTTCGGGCGGCAGCGCATAGAGCGGGTGCACCTCGGTCTTGCCCTTGCGGTCGCTGTAATGGGCCCAGGCCTGGCTGACGTGATGCACCTCGTAGTGGGTGACAGGGCTGGAATTCGGCACAACCGCGTATTCATGCCGCTTGCGGTCGAGATGCAGCTGGCTGGACATTTCCTCGAACAGGTTCACTGCCGGGGCGGCGTTCACGGCCAGATGATGCGGCTCCATCGCGGTTGCAAGCCGCTGGCGGGGGGTGCTGAACTCAAAGATGATCTGCAGTTTGCTGCCGCGCACATGGGGCAGCACATCCTGCAGGCCGCTGAGGCGCAGGCCGAGGAATTTGCGCGGGAAGACGAAGAATTCGCGCAGGCGGGCAAAGCCGCCGAACAGGCGTTTCTGATGTGCAAACAGCCGCTCATCAGGGTCGAAGCCGATCGTGTGCAGCTGGCTTGGGGACAGGCGGGCAAAGACCGGATCGCCCTGCGCATTGAGCCAGCGCAGCGAGATGCGGGTGCAGTTGCAGAAGACCTGCTCAAAAAGCGCTGCAGCCTGGTCCATCGGGGCGGTGAAATGCAGGGTCAGGCTGTCCATTGCCAGAGTGCGGAGGCTGTCGCTGCCGGTGTCCTCGCCGCCCAGCCGGGTGAGTTCCGCAACCAGCCCGGCCTTGGTGCCGCCGGCGATCTCCTGCCCAAGCGCGCCAATTGGCCCGGCGCTGGCGTGGTAGGCGGCCTGGCTGACAGCGACCGGCCAGACCGAAAGGGGCGCCGCCAGGGCGAACCGGCAGGACACCCGCTGCTGGGCATCCAGGAAACGCGCGTCCATATAGCTGCCGGGCTGGAAATGCAGGCCGTTTTCGATGTCGGGGCTGTCCACGGGCACATGGGCCTGGGCCAGCATGACGCTGGGCGTGGGGGCCAGCGCATCGGGAAAAATCTGCTCCAGCAGCTCGCGGGTGAAGGTCTGGTATTCCTCGTCCATCCGGACCTGGACGCGGGCAGACAAAAAGGCGCTGCCTTCCAGAAGGCCCGCCACTGCAGGGTCGAGGTTTTCCTCCAGCAGCCCGCCCAGCCGGTCGGCAAGGCCGGGATATTCCGCAGCGAACTCCGCCGCGCGTTCCTTGAGCAGCCCGAGTTCCTGGTTGTAGGCGTCACGCAGGGCCCGTTTCATGCTGTCATCCGCAGCTTGGACAGAGTCATCTTGCCCGCGCCAAGATCAACCTCGGCATCAAAATCGAGCGGCACGTCGACGGGATCGCCCATCAGTTCGGCTGACACCACCACAGCCAGGTGGTGTTTGCGGCCGTCACCGTCGCGGATCTGCACATCCAGACTGGCGGGGATGAGACGGGGTTCGAACCGCAGCAGCGACTGGCGCAGGGTTTCGACCACGGCGGGGGTGTTCAGCTCACGCGCGCCCAGGCTGCTGAGATCGCGGAAGCCGTAGTTCACGATGGAACCGGCCACATGCGGCACGTCGTCCAGGGGGATGGCAGATTCCAGGTGGGTTGTGTTCAACAGCGCCGCCAGATCGGCCTCGAGGTGGGCGCGCAGCTCACTTTCGGATACGCCGAAGCGGCGCTGCTTGCGGGCCTTGGTCAGCTGCGCGGTGCCGTCGCCGGCCTTGCCGCGGTTGCGGCGGGCATCATGTTCCAGGTGGGCGGTGCGGAAGACCTGCAGCAGCGAGGTCTTGGCCTTTCTGCCGGATTGCCAGGGGCGGCGGGCGGTATCGGAATTGTCGGCGTCACCCCGCGGCATGGCTGCACCTGAAATCTGGAAACGTTGCAAGACGCTGGCGGCCGCAAGGGGAGGCAGGCCGCCAGCTGAATTCCCGGGCAAGCCTTTGCCCGGGGATCCTTTGTTTGGGACCGGTCTGGTCCGGGCTTACTTGGCCCACTCGCGGTTTTCCGCGATTTCCCAGCCTGCCTGGCTTTCCGGGCCTGCGGCGCCGGTCTGTTCCTGGAAGGTGTAGGTCACCTGGAAGCGGCGGAAGTTCAGGGTCAGGGTTTCCTGGACCCGGTCCAGGCCGTCCTTGCTGCCGCCGGTCTGGTAGTTGCTGATCAGGACATCCTCGAAATCAATCTTGAGGTAATCCACCGGCGCGGTGCCGCCGGATTTGCGCACCACCAGCTGGCCGGACTTGATGTGCTCGCCCGAGCAGCAGCGCTTGATCAGGTCGTGGGTCGCCTTGTCGACGTATTTGGTGACCTGGATGTCCTGGACGTCGACCTTGCCGCCGCCGCCGCCGCCGCCCATGTGGGTGGTGCCGGACTGGGACATCGACCAGCCCCAGGACAGGATGTCGATCCAGTCCTTGTGCTTGTCGTCCTGGCATTCGCCGACGATGCCATTATCAAGTTTCAAAAAACAATCAATCGCCATGAATAACTCCTTGAGGCGTTAAACATCGCTTCCAAATAGCGGAAACGAATTACTTCCCGGAAGGCAGTTTGGAGACCAGGCTCATGCCGATATCCATGCCTTCCAGCTGAAAATGGGGTTTGAGGAAGAACTTGCCCTGGTAGTAGCCCGGGTTCAGCTCGTCCTCGACAACTTCGACCTTGGCGCCAGCCAGCGGCTTCTTGGCTTTTTCCATCTCGCTGGCGCTTTCGGGGTTGCCGGCCACGTATTTGTTCACCCAGGCCTGCAGGTCGCGCTGCAGCTGTGAGACATCGGGGCTCTGGCCGATTTTGTCGCGCACCATCGCCTTGAGGTAATGGCTGAAGCGCGAGACCGCGAAGATATAGGGGATGCGCGACGACATGTTGTCGGAGGCGGTGGCCTGGTCATCCACATAGGTTTTCGGCCGGTACAGGCTCTGGGCGCCGATGAAGACGGCCTTGTCGGTGTGCTGGCGGTGGATCAGCCCGATCAGGCCGGCCTTGCTCAGCTCGCCTTCGCGGCGGTCGGTGATCGACACTTCGGTCGGGCACTTCAGATCCTTGGCGCCGTCGCCGGTGTCGAACACATGGGTCGGCAGGTTGGCCACTTCGCCGCCGGAGGTGACGCCGCGGATGCGGACGGTCCAGCCGTGCTCCTTGAAGGCGCGGTTGATGTTCGCCGCCATCGCATGGGCGGAGTTCATCCAGGCGTACTGGTTGCCTGCGTGGCCATCGGTTTCCTCTTCGAAGTTGAACTCCTCAACCACCGAATTGGAGTTCTGGCTGTAAGGCTCACGCGACAGCACGCGGGGCAGGGTCAGGGCGACAAAGCGCGAGTTTTCGCTGTCGCGCAGGCTGTTCCACTGGGCGTATTCCGGGGTCTCGAAGATCTCCGACAGATCCGGCGGCGCTGCGATTTCATTCCATTCGTCCAGCCCCAGAAGGTTGGGGGAGGCGCCGGAGATGAAGGGCGCGAGCGACGCCTCGGAGATCTTGCCCATCGAGTTCAGGAGGTTCACATCGGCTGAGGAATGGTCGAAGTGGTAGTCGCCGATCAGGCAGCCGAAGGGTTTGCCGCCCAAGGTGCCGAGGTTCTGCTCGTAGACGATGTTGAACAGCGGGGACTTGTCCCATTTGGCGCCGGGGAAGCGGCGCATCATCGCCTGCAGCTCTTTCTTGGAGACGTTCAGCACCTTCACCCGCAGCGAAGCGTCGGTTTCGGCGTTGTTCAGCGTGTAGGCCAGGCCGCGCCAGCTGGCTTCGAACTGCTGGAATTCCTCGTTGTGGAGGATCGCGTTCATCTGGTCGGACAGCTTTTTGTCCAGCTTCGCCAGCATCGCATCAACCGTGTCGATCACGTCATCGGCGACAACCGACTGGTCGTCCAGCGCTTCGCGCACCAGCGCCACCACCGCGTTGTCGACCTCGCGGGCGGCGATGTCGCTGCGCGGCTTGATGGTCTGTTTCAGGATGTCGGAAAACTCCGACAGCTCATTCAGTTCCGCAGGAGCTTCGCCTGCCAGTACCTGTGCTTCGTTATCCATGGTAATCACCGTTCCCGTCTATCGCCCAAGCGGCGTTCAGGCGTCGTCGCCGGTTTCGTCTTGTGCTGCGCGTTCCGCCAGCGCTGCCATCAGCTCAGGATCGTCGAGCAGCTTCCTGAGGTGGTCCTGAGCCTTGGGCTTGGAGGCCATGTAGCGCTGCAGGTTGGCCAGCTGTTCGCGGGCCTCCAGCAGCTTTTTCAGCGCAGGGACCTGGCGGGCGATGGCCGCCGGTTCCAGATCGCCCATGTTTTCGAACTTGAGCTCGATGCCGATCTTGTCGTTGCCGCCGCCGCCCAGCCGGTTCTCCGCCATGAAAGTCATGCCGGGCTGGATCGACGCCATGTAGTCATCCATGGTGTCCTTGGTCACATCGGCAAAGGCGCGCTCCTCGACCGCGTCCTTCTCGACCCCCGGATTGTTGCCCGACAGATCCGACATCACCCCCATGACAAAGGGCAGTTCAATCATCTGCTCGCTGTCGAACGGGTCTTCGTACTGGATCTGCACGCGCGGAGGGCGGTTGCGTTTGATAAAGCTGGAACCTGAATCTGAGGCCATGAGTGCTACTCCCGTTACGTGCTGATCGAAGGGGCCCGCGTTTTCAGCTGACGCTGGAATGCCAATAACGGGGCGGGGCCTTCGATCGGATCAAATGTCTATTTTGCTACTTCAAGATGTTTTGGTTTGCGGTATAAGTTCTTCAATCAGTGATTGAAAGTCCTTGTCCAGATAACTTTGCGCCCGCTGCAACAGGACAGGAACCGGGCTGGACCGTTCCTTGCGGCGGAAAAACTCCTCGACAGAGCGGATTGCCTGGGCCGCCTGGGCTGCGGTTGAGATTCTGGTTTCCGGGCCGGGGTCCTGGGGCAGCTCCGGCACCGTGCCGGCGCCTTCGGGCAGCGCGTTGCTCAGCTCCTCGAGCCGTCCGGCGCCCAGCAGAAACCCGCTCGGCGCGCCGAAATCCACAACGGCGGTGTCGGCCTGGGCCGGAAGCAAAGCACGCAGCGCCTCCACCAGCGGCTTGCCGATGAGCAGGCGCGCCTGGGTGACCAGCAGCAAGGCTGCGGAAGAGGGTTCGGCCTTGCGGTAGTAGAGTTCACAGGCCTCAAGTGTGCGCCGGGCGTGGAGCTGGCTGACGATTGCGCTTTGCGGCGGCGCCTGCTCAGGTGCCGCCAGCACGGGCGGCGGCTGCAGGGCTTGCTTGGCCGGCTGCTCCGCTGCGGTCTCTGCGGGCGGAGCGGGGGCCGCCTCCGCGGCCTTCAGCTCCGGGCGGGCCCTGGCGAGCGTTTGCAGGATCTCGGAGACCACCGCGCGCAACTGGTCGAAGCTGGGAGTGAACGGCCTTTCCTCATTGTTCCTGCATGAAAATTCAATCCGGTTCAGCGCATTGGAAATGCGGGTGAAATCCTGATGGCAGGCGCTGACCTTGCTGGCATTGGCAGGCGCGGCAAGGGTGTCCAGAAGCGGTTTGAGCTCCAGATCGGCTTCATGCTGCAGCGGTGCGGCGCTGCCGCTGGCGGCGCGGATCTTGCGCAGGGTGACTTCGGTGGTGCCTGTCAGCCCCATGAACATCAGCGGCTGCACCATGGTCACGGGCTGGTTCAGGTCGTTGATCGCATCCCGCCGTTCCGAGCCGCCGTCGTCCAGGGCCGGATGCGCCTCCGCCGGGTACTGCTCCAGCAGGGCGGCGATGGTCTCGATGGTGCCGGCCAGCGCGCTGCGGCGCCCGGCCAGCGCATCCCATTGCGCTTGCAGCACCAGCAGCCGCAGATCCCGGCTGCGCGCCAGAAGCGCATCCAGCGCCTGTCTTTCCGCGCGGTGGTCAACATCCTTGGGGTCGAAAATCCGGTCCGGGGAACGGCTGCCGTCAGGGCGCTCGACACCGGGCTGCATGTAGAAACCGGGCAGGCGCCCGACCGCGCCGAAATAGTATTCCTCGTACTCCGGGTCAAAGCTGGCGTTCAGGTCCGGCCCGCAAGGGGCGCTATCGGACAGGGGCGCGGCAATTGCGCTGCTGTGCATCAATCAATCCTGTCCAAAATCAACCTGAAGTTATTGTCTTGTTCAAATCTGCGCTGAACTTAATCAACTTTAACATGTCGTCAAGGGTGACAGTTCAGTCGAATTTCCCATTTTGCTGCGCGGCATCGTGATAGGCCTGCGCAAAGGCTTTCAGAAAGACGTCCAGCATCCCGTGTTCAGCTTCCGCGGCCTTCTCGTCCCAGCGGTCCACATAGCTCTCCCACAGCTTGCCGCGGCGGCTGCCGCCCAGCAGATGGGAGCCGCCGGCGGCAGCTTCGATCTCTTCTGGCGAGAGGCCCTGCAGGACGGCAGCAAGCGCTGGCTGCAGGGCTGCAAACACTGCCTGCTGGTGGCTGCGGAGATCCGCAAGGGCAGCCGCAAAGCTCTCCGGGCCTTCCATGAAGCCTTCACGCGGGTTCAGGAACATTGCATCCAGCGCCTCGTTTGCATCCGGAAGAAACTTCAGGGGATTGTTGCCCTGGGCATTGCGCATGGTGCGCTCGCCGCCCTTGGTGAACTGTTTGACGCTGGCCCGGTCCTGCAGCATCCGCATGATTTCATCGGCCGAACCGCGCAGCGCCTGCCCCAATGAGCGGGCCAGGTGTTCCGGGCCGGCGTTCTGCGCGAGACCGGGATCCAGTCCGGCCCCCTCGCAGAAGGCGCGCAGGATGTCCGGGCCGGGTGCCGCTGCGGGGGCGGCTGCGGGGGCGCCGGTGGGAACGGGCTGGGGCAGCGGTGCAGGCACCGCAAGCGGCGGTGCGGGCGCCGGCGAGCCCGGGGATGGCATGGGGACCGGCGCAACCGGAGAATAGCCGTCCGGAACACCTGCCGGCCGCCCTG
Organism: Leisingera sp. S132; assembly: GCF_025144465.1. Lineage (NCBI taxonomy): Bacteria > Pseudomonadati > Pseudomonadota > Alphaproteobacteria > Rhodobacterales > Roseobacteraceae > Leisingera > Leisingera sp. S132. Next base: position 52,305 of record NZ_CP083557.1, on the reverse strand, counting down.
CGGCCTGCGGTGCATGAGCCGGGCCGGGCGCTGGCGGCGCAAACTGCAGGAACTGCTGCGCTGCATCGTCAAAGGCCCTGGAGCCGGCCGTCCGGTGCGGCAGCGGATTCACCGGTGCGCCTGCCAGCACCCCCAGATCCCAGGGGTCGGCCTCTTCGCCTGCCTGCGGGTGCGCATCGGGGGCTGCGGCGCCGGCTTCCACGGCAATGACGTAATGGCCGGCGATCAGCCGCTCTCCGCCGCGCAATTGCACAGGGCCTTGCAGCCGGTGGGGCTGGCCTTGAAGGAATGTGCCGTTGGTCGACACGTCGGTCAGCCAATAGCTGCCATCGCGGTAGCTGATGTCAAAGTGATGGCCGGAGACATGCCGGGTGGCGTCGGGCAGCACCCAGTCCATCGACGTGTTGCGGCCGGCGCTGGCGCCATGGCCGTCCAGGGTGATCCAGACCGGTCCGCCATTTTCCAGCAGGTCGAAGTTTTCCAGTCTCAATGTCAGCATCATGGCCATGGTTCGGGTCGGTTGATTTCAGGCGCGCCTGCCGGGCATCCGGCGCGCTTAGTAGGTGCGGAACAGAGGCGCGGCCAGATCGATGAAACGTGCCAGCCGCACCGGCCGGTCCGACAGGGCGGCCTTGCTCAGGCAGGACAGCACCGCGGAATTGACCGCCCGCGGCGCGCGGTGATCCGGAACCGGCGCGGGATCGTTCGGGGCAATGGCGCCGCCGGACCAGGCAACCGCAAGCCCCAGGAACACCGCCGGGCTGCGCACCGGGGCGTAAAGCGCCATTCTGGCGGCCCGGTACCGGTTCTCATCGTCCGGGTATGTTGTCCAGGTTGCGACCAGCTCCATCATGCGCCGGTCGTCCTCGCTTATGGGATCAGCCGCCAGCCGCATGCACTCGTAGGCCCACCAGACGGCCATTTTGGGTTGGGCAGCAAAGGCGGTGAATGTCACGGCATCCTCAGGTGTGGTTGAAGCGCGCAGCCGCATGAGAAAAGCGAGCCCGTCCTCCAGCTCTTGCGGCCGGTTCTGGATCAGCCGGCTGAGCTGTGGCATGCCCTGATAGAGGGCGTAAGGCGTACCGAACCGCAGCGCGGACACCGGCGGCTGGGTCTTTTCCCCGTCGTCGCCGCCGTTAAACGGCAGTCCTGCAGGGGGCGTTGTTTCAGGGCTGTTCAGGGTCAATGCGTCTGGTCGTCCAAGTGTTTCGGCCTTCCGGCGGCGCTTGCATTTGCAGGCGCATGCCGCGGCGGGGCTGTGGCAGCGGCGTCAGCCGCCGAAGCACATATCTTTCGGGCAGCCTGTGGCCGGGGAGGGCGGAAAATGGCAGCCGTGCCCTGATCCGATGTCACCCTTGCGGGCCGCCGCTGGCATTGTTGTCTCCTGTTGCTTTTCGGGCTGATCCTGACCGGATCCGGGATTCTATGAACGCCTATAGATTGCGTTCTGCCAGGCCCCTTTCGTCGAGGCGCGTGCTCTTTGGCAGATCTGTTCTCTGAGACGATTTTAAAATAGATGTTTTATCACAACTGTTTATGCAGATTCTGCGGCGATCATAACGGCCTGTCCCCATGAGTGGAAGGGTGAATAATTTGTAAATCTCCCCACCGTGTCCAGTTGACTTCTCATGTTTAAATTGCATTTTGCGCACATTTGCTGAAGCTTTCCGCTTGCTACTTTTGATTGAAACTTTATCCTAAAACGGTATTCAAACATGCGCATTCTCCTGCTTGGAACCACTGCAATCTATGCAGGGATGATGGCTTGCCCAGTGGCGTCGCAGTCCTGGACCAATGGCAATGGAACCGCAAATTGGGGGGAAGCCGGCAACTGGGACGCAGGGACAGTGCCCGATTCCAGCGCTGCGGCGGCTGAAATCTCCGGCGGCAGCGGTCCGGAAACCATCTTGCTCCGGAACAGCGACGGTTCCATCACCAGCTACACGGCCAATACCGTAGACATCCAGTCCGAGGCCCAGCTGTCCGGCGGCACCCTGGTGCTGGACGGACCCGATGCCGGCTTGTCGTACAGCGGCAGTTTTGCCGGCGATGTGCTGGCTGACGATATGGTGCTGCAACTGGACGGCAGCGCGGAACTGACACTGGATACGGATTTCTCCGCGGCGGCAGACATTACCAGCACCGGCACGGCGGCTCTCTCCATCAACGCGGCAAGCGGCACCGAAGCGGATTTCTCAGGCGTTATTGAGGACGGCAGCGGGGTCCTGTCGGTGGACGCCGTTGGCGACGGGGATGTCACACTTTCGGGCAGCAATACCTACACCGGCAGCACCGCGGTGCAATCCGGCAGCCTGACTGTGACCGGCAGTCTGGCATCGGAAACTGTGAGCGTGGCGTCCGGAGCAACCCTCGCCACCGGTGGCGGCGCGCTGGCGGCGGGAACTGAACTTAGCAACGAGGGCGCTGTTTCACTAGGCGGTGATGAGAGCATCGCCCGCCTGAATGGGGCAGGCACGGTGGCGCTCAGCCCCGGCAGCCTGACGCTGACCGCCGGAACCTCCTCGGTTGATGGCGGAATCTCCGGCACTGGCGGGCTGACCGTTGCGGGCGGGGATGTCACTCTCGCGGCGGAAAACTCCTATACCGGCGCAACGGAGGTTCAGTCCGGCAGCCTGACAGTCACCGGCAGCCTGGCCTCGCAGTCCGTATCGGTCTCACCGGATGCGCTGGTGACGTTTGACAGCACAGACGGGTCCACTGTCGGCGGGCTGACCAATGCGTCCGCAAGCGGCGGTTTGGTTCTGGAAGCCGGTTCCGCGGTGACGGTGTCCAGTTCCGCCGGCGGCACCGGCGCGTTGAGCAACAGCGGGGTTGTTTCCGTCGGGGACGGGGGGTCGCTGGAGGCGGAGACGATCAGCAACGCCAGCGGGGCGGCTTTGACCCTGGGGGCGGGGGCGTCGCTTACGGGCACCGGCAACACGCTGACCAACAGCGGCAGCATCACCGTTGGTGATGGCGGCACCGTGGAAGACGCCGGCGCGATCAGCAACACCGCCAGCGGCAGCATCACTTTCACCGGCTCCGGGGTGCTGAACGCCGACAGCGACAACAGCGGCGAGGGGCTGACCAACGCCGGCGCGATCTCGACCCAGGACGGCGGCAGCGACACGCTGACCCTGGGCGACGGCAGCGGCGACAGCTTCACCAATACCGCGGGCGGCAGCCTCAGCATCGGCGCGGGCGACCAGCTGGAGGGCAGCGGCACGGTGCTGACCAACAGCGGCACGGCGGGGGCGGCCGCCACCCTCACGGTGGGGGATGGCGCGACCCTGTCGGTGGCGCAGCTGGACAACGGCGCCTACGGGGAAATCACCAACGCAGGCACCATCAGCACCAGCCACGGCACGCTCAGCAATGCCGCGGACGGGGTGCTGGAGAACACCGCCAGCGGCACGATTTCCGACAATGTGGAGACCTCGGGCAGCTTCACCAATGCAGGCATCGTAAGCGGCACAACCTCTGTTCTGGCGGGGACAGCCAGCAGCACCGGCACGCTGAGCGGCGATGTGACGGTTGCGGCGGGCGCGGATCTGACCACCAGCGGCATTGCCGGGACGGTGGACAACGGCGGCACGGTGAGCGTCACCGGCGGCAGCGTTGCGGAGCTGGCCAACAGCAGCACCGCCGTGGTGAGCGGCGGGGCGGTGGCCGACCTGGAAAACAGCGCAAGCGGCGGTCTGACCATCGCCAGCGGCGGTTCGGTGACAGCGCTGAGCAACGCAGGCGTCGCCGCGAACGCAGGCACTGTGGGCACGCTGGACCAGAGCGGCGGCAGCTTCACCAACACCGGCACGGTCAGCGGCGCGGCGTCGGTCTCGGGCGGCAGCGTGACCAACAGCGGCACGATGGACGGGGCGGTGACCCTGTCGGGCGGTTCGCTGGACAGCACCGGCACGCTGAGCGGCGATGTGACGGTTGCGGCGGGCGCGGATCTGACCACCAGCGGCATTGCCGGGACGGTGGACAACGGCGGCACGGTGAGCGTCACCGGCGGCAGCGTTGCGGAGCTGGCCAACAGCGGCACTGCCACGGTCAGCGGCGGCACGGTGGCCGACCTGGAGAACAGCGCAAGCGGCGGTCTGACCATCGCCAGCGGCGGTTCGGTGACAGCACTGAGCAACGCAGGCATCGCCGCGAACGCAGGCACCGTGGGCACGCTGGACCTGACCGGCGGCAGCTTCACCAACACCGGCACGGTCAGCGGCGCGGCGTCAATCTCGGGCGGCAGTGTGACCAACAGCGGCACGATGGACGGGGCGGTGACTGTCTCGGGGGGGACACTGGTTGCCGATGGCGGCGGTTTTGGCGGCGATGTGACGGTCGAAAGCGGCAACAGCGCAACCTTCGAAATCGCTGCGGACACCATCGTGAACGGAAATGTCGTGAACGATGGAACGATCGTCTCCAGCGGCAGCGATACCGTGACCTTGAGTGTTGCGGGCGGCAATAGCTTCACCAATACCGGCACGCTGGATGGCAGCACAGCGGACCTGCAAATCTCTGCGGATGAGATCGTGCTGAGCAGCAGTTCAGTGGTGACAGACGGTGTGACTCTGACAGGGAATGTGACCAACCATGGCGATCTTTCCCTCAATACCGATCTGACCGGCGATTTGCGTGCGGAGAGCGGATCAGTTGCGCAGATCTCCGGCAATGTGAATGCTGGCGGCCATTCTGTATCGGTCAATGGCGGCAGCCTGCAGGTGGCAAATGGTGTGGCGCTGGAGAATGTCGGCGCGTTGAGCAACAGCGGGGTTGTATCCGTCGGTGACGGGGGGTCGCTGGAGGCGGAGACGATCAGCAACGCCAGCGGGGCGGCTTTGACCCTGGGGGCGGGGGCGTCGCTTACGGGCACCGGCAACACGCTGACCAACAGCGGCAGCATCACCGTTGGTGATGGCGGCACCGTGGAAGACGCCGGCGCGATCAGCAACACCGCCAGCGGCAGCATCACTTTCACCGGCTCCGGGGTGCTGAACGCCGACAGCGACAACAGCGGCGAGGGGCTGACCAACGCCGGCGCGATCTCGACCCAGGACGGCGGCAGCGACACGCTGACCCTGGGCGACGGCAGCGGCGACAGCTTCACCAATACCGCGGGCGGCAGCCTCAGCATCGGCGCGGGCGACCAGCTGGAGGGCAGCGGCACGGTGCTGACCAACAGCGGCACGGCGGGGGCGGCCGCCACCCTCACGGTGGGGGATGGCGCGACCCTGTCGGTGGCGCAGCTGGACAACGGCGCCTACGGGGAAATCACCAACGCAGGCACCATCAGCACCAGCCACGGCACGCTCAGCAATGCCGCGGACGGGGTGCTGGAGAACACCGCCAGCGGCACGATTTCCGACAATGTGGAGACCTCGGGCAGCTTCACCAATGCAGGCATCGTAAGCGGCACAACCTCTGTTCTGGCGGGAACGGCAAGCAGTTCCGGCACGCTGAGCGGCGATGTGACGGTTGCGGCGGGCGCGGATCTGACCACCAGCGGCATTGCCGGGACGGTGGACAACGGCGGCACGGTGAGTGTCACCGGCGGCAGCGTTGCGGAGCTGGCCAACAGCGGCACTGCCACGGTCAGCGGCGGGGCGGTGGCCGACCTGGAAAACAGCGCAAGCGGCGGTCTGACCATCGCCAGCGGCGGTTCGGTGACAGCGCTGAGCAACGCAGGCATCGCCGCGAACGCGGGCACCGTGGGCACGCTGGACCAGACCGGCGGCAGCTTCACCAACACCGGCACGGTCAGCGGCGCGGCGTCGGTCTCGGGCGGCAGCGTGACCAACAGCGGCACGATGGACGGGGCGGTGACCCTGTCGGGCGGTTCGCTGGACAGCACCGGCACGCTGAGCGGCGATGTGACGGTTGCGGCGGGCGCGGATCTGACCACCAGCGGCATTGCCGGGACGGTGGACAACGGCGGCACGGTGAGCGTCACCGGCGGCAGCGTTGCGGAGCTGGCCAACAGCGGCACTGCCACGGTCAGCGGCGGCACGGTGGCCGACCTGGAGAACAGCGCAAGCGGCGGTCTGACCATCGCCAGCGGCGGTTCGGTGACAGCACTGAGCAACGCAGGCGTCGCCGCGAACGCAGGCACTGTGGGCACGCTGGACCAGACCGGCGGCAGCTTCACCAACACCGGCACGGTCAGCGGCGCGGTGGCCTTGTCCAACAGCTCAATGGATAACAGCGGGACGCTTTCTGGCCAGGTCAGTGTTTCGGCAACTGCTGTGCTCACCACAAGCGGGACAGCCGGTGTAGTTCAGAACAACGGCTCCGTGGCAGTGACAGGCGGGACTGCAGCAGAAATCAGCAATACCGGCAGCAGCAGCCTCACGGTGGCAAGCGGTGCTGCCGTGACGGAGGTTAACAACTCTGGAACCAGCACTGTAAGTAATGCAGGCACTATCGGCACGCTGACCCAATCCGGGGGAGGCATTACGAATAGCGGCACGGTTGATACGCTGACTCAGTCTGGCGGGAGCATCAGCAACAGTGGCACGGTAACCGGTACAGTCATCGCAACAGGCGGAACTCTGGACAACTCGGGCACCATCAGCGGTCCGCTCACATCGTCGGGAGGCACCCTGACCAATACTGGTGTCATGTCCGGCAGTGTTCTAATCGGCGGGGCTGCGTCGCTGACTACCAGCGGTACCGCCGGGCAGGTTCAAAATTCAGGTGTTGTGGATGTCACTGGCGGTACAGTTTCAAACCTGACCAACACCAATACGGCTTCGGTCACCGGCGGGACGGTCGGCGGCCTGGAGAATTCCGCCTTTGGTATCCTGACGGTGGGCAGCGGCGGCACTGTGACAGCGCTGAGCACCGCTGGCACGGTGTCGAACGCAGGCACCGTGGGCACGCTGGACCAGACCGGCGGCAGCTTCACCAACACCGGCACGGTCAGCGGTGCGGCGTCGGTCTCGGGCGGCAGTGTGACCAACAGCGGGTCGATGGACGGGGCGGTGACTGTCTCGGGCGGTTCACTGGACAGCTCCGGCACGCTGAGCGGCGAGGTGGCGGTTGCGGCGGGTGCGGATCTGACCACCAGCGGCAGTACCGGGACGGTGGACAACGGCGGCACGGTGAGCGTCACCGGCGGCAGCGTTGCAGAGCTGGCCAACAGCGGCACCGCCATGGTCAGCGGCGGCACCGTGGCAGACCTGGAAAACAGCGCAAGCGGCGGTCTGACCATCGCCAGCGGCGCCGCAGTGACAGCACTGAGCAATGCAGGCACCGCCGCGAACGCAGGCACCGTGGGCACGCTGGACCAGACCGGCGGCAGCTTCACCAACAGCGGCACGGTCCTCGGCACCGCGGCAGTCTCGGGCGGCACCGTGATCAATGACGGCACCATCGGGGGCAGCGTGGACATTTCCGGCGGCACGCTGACGAACAACAGCACCATCAATGGCGGCATCTCCAATTCCGGCACCTTGGTTTCCACAGGGGTGATTGCTGGAGACCTGAGGAACAGCGGCAGCGCTGCGGTTGATCTGTCTGGCACGCTGGACGGCAGCCTGACCGTTCAGGACAGTGCAGTGGTCACTGTCTCAGGCGACCTGACAGGCGTGGAGAGCTTCTCCAATTCCGGCAATGGCACGCTGGCCTTTACGGGCGGAAGCACCACCGTGGAGAGTGGCGGGACAGTGTCAAACAGCGGCCGGACAGAGATTTCCGGCGCCACGCTCACCGGCTCAGGGGGAACGGTTTTTGAGAACTCTGAAACCGGCAGCTTGACTGTTGGCAGCAATGCCCGGCTGGAAATGGGACTGGAAAATGCCGGTACAGCCGAAATCGCGGCAGACGGCACTTTGACCGGAGATGTCATCAACAGGTCCGGCGCAACCCTGGATCTGGACGGAACCGTCACCGGTGATGTCACCAATAACGGTACCGCGACGCTGGCAGGCGATGTGTCGGGGTCCTTGAGCAACAGCGGAACCCTGACCGTGGATGGCACGTCGGAGGTCACGGGAACACTGTCCAGCAGCGGGCGCATGGTCATCGAGGGCAGTTTGTCCTTTGGGGCGCTCGAAATCAGCGGCGGCAGCACGGCGCAGGCTGCCACCACAAATGCCAGAATGAATGTCAGCGGCGCTTCGCTGCAGGTGTCCGGCAGCGGTGTACTGGCCTCCGGCACATTGACCAACACCTCTTCGCTCGGCCTGTCGGACGGCGCCACGGTCCATGCGGCGGTGGTGAACAGCGGGACAATTGTCGCAGATGGCACCGTGACTGGCGCGGGCCAGCTGACCCATCAAACAGGGGCGGTCATCGACCTGGCTGACGGGGCGGGGGACGATGTCTTCAGAGTCTCGGGTGATGCCGTGCTGAACGGCACGATCGAAATGGATGCGGTCTTCGCAGACGGCGTGATTCAAAGCGATGTTGTCGAAGTGACCGGCAACCTGTCCGGCCAGGCCACCTTCAATTTCAGTAACACGGAAGATCTGACCAACCGTTTGACCGGCAGTGTCGATGTTGTGAGATACGGCAGCGGCGCGCTGCAAGGCGTCACGGTCAGCGGTTTGCCCAATACCGGGGCAGCGGTCTATGCCCTGGTCAACAACAGCAGTGCAGGCGCCTATCAGCTGCAAGGCGCGGCCAACCCTGCGGTCGGCGGGCTTGCAACCGGGCTTGCGCTGACGCAATCGCTGATGGGCAGTGTGGTCAACCGCCCGACAAGCCCCTTTGTGACAGGCCTGGCCGTCCCGGGCGACGATGTGTGCGGGCTGGGTACCTGGAGCCGCGCCACAGGCGGTCAGGCAACCGCCACCGGGACATCGCAAACCGTGCTTGGCAGTTACAGCAGCGAGCTGTCGGCGGACTACTACGGATTTCAGATCGGCGCGGACTACTCCTGTTTCAACGGCTATTTCAACGGATGGGATCTGAGCTTTGGCGGCATCGCGGGCTATAACGGCGGTACCACGACGCAGCCGGTCTACTATTTCGATGCCAATACCGGGCTGCTGAACCCGAATGTGCGCACCAGCACCAACCGCAGCAGTTTCTCCCAGCGGTACGGCAGCGCTTATATGGCGGCTTCCCGCAGTTTGGGCGACAGCGGCCGGGTACTGTTTGCAGATGTGCAGATCAGGGCGGACAAAACCGCGTTCGATCTTGAAAACACGGTGAATGCGGCAGCTTTGGACACGGTGCGGACACTGTCCGGGGACGCGGCCCTTACCGCAGAGGATCTGAGCTTTGGTGTTCAGGATCAGTCCTACGACAGCCGCGGCCTGACCATCGGCGCCTCAGCGGGGCTTTCGATTCCCTTGAACGAAGCCAAGGACCTGCGCATCGTGCCCTCGCTGGGGTTCTCGTTGTCCAATATCGAGACCGATACGCTGTATTTTGACAATGGCGAGCTGGAGATTGAGGACATCGAGAGCCGGGTGGGCTTTGCGGGCCTGACCCTGTCCAAGAGCAGGATCGGCCTGTCCGGCACGTCCGCGCTCAACTATTTCGCCACGGCAACGGTTTACCACGACTTCGGATCCGACGTGGAGTCGCAGTTTTTCCTCTATGACCCGGACACTGGCGAACGTGCCGGAACCGCGCTGAGCAGCACGAGCAGCAATCTTGGCACCTATGGCGAACTTAGCCTTGGCCTGAACTACACCAAGATTTTGCAGCCCGGCAGCGCGCTGCCGGGACGTCAGCTGGACGCATCGTTTCGCGCCGACACCAGATTCAGTGACAGGCTCGACAGCTGGGGGGTGACCGCGCAGATCCGCCTGCAGTTCTAGGGCGCACTACCGGGCCGTGTTGACGATCCGTCCGCAAGCCTTAAAAGTTGCGTCATTCTTACCGGGGGCCAGCGGCCCGTTTGATATGGAAGCGATTGAATACACATGTCGAATTTCAGCAAAGTGGCTTGGAAAGAAGGCCTGTTCCTTCAACCGCACCATCTGCAGCAGGCCGACCGCTACCAGGAATACCAGCTGCGTGAACGCACTGCGAACATCACCCCCTACCCCTGGGGGGTGAGCGAGCTGCGGTTCGACCGGGATCTGGCGCAGCAAGGCAAGATCGGCCTGCGGGCGGTGGCAGGCATTATGCCGGACGGCATGGCCTTTGACGCGCCGGGATCGGCGCCGCTGCCGGTGCCCGTGGAGGTGCCGGAGGATGAGGCCCAGGGGCTGGATGTCTGGCTGACCTTGCCGGATGCCAGCGTCAGCGGGCAGGATGTGTCGCCCGCGGCGGCAAATGCGGCGACACGTTTCGTCCTGAATGCCGAAACCGTGGTCAACAACGCGTCGGCCGGCCGCTCTGAGCATATCGTTGAAATCGCCCAGCCGCGGCTGGAACTGGTGCTGCGCAAGACCCCGCGCCCCGGATACCAGAACATCCGGCTGGCGCGCATAATCGACATGCGCGACGGCATCGTGACCCTCGACGACAGCGTGCCGCCGGTTGCGCTGGTGATGCGGGTGCATCCCGCCTATGAAGGCTATCTGAGCCGCGTCATCGGCTGGATCGAGGCCAAGCTGGAAACTTTGGCGCGCTATGCCTCTGACCCGTCCTCGGGCGGGGGGATGCAGGCCACGGATTACCTCATGCTGATGGTGCTGAACCGCGAGCTGCCGGTTCTGCAGCACATGCAGGGGCTCGCCAATCTGCATCCCGAGAGGCTCTATGAAAAACTGCTGGCGCTGGCAGGCGAGCTGTCAACCTTTGACCAGGGTGCGCGCCGGACCCGCACTTACGAACGTTACAGCCACCAGGACAGCAAGGACAGCTTCACCGCCCTGGTGCAGGACATCCAGCAGCTGCTGGCCCGGGACGTCGGCCGGGCGGTGCGCCTGCCGCTGAACGAGGTCCGTGCCAATTCCTACGCGGCGCTGGTCAATGACCGGAACCTGTTTGCCCAGGCGACCTTTGTCATCGAGGTGTCCTCCAGCCTGCCGCTGACCCAGGTGCAGCAGCAGTTCCCGCAGCTGTGCAAGGCCGGGCCCTCCACCAGCATGAAGCAGATTGTCAGCAACAACCTGCCCGGCATCGGCCTGGTGCATCTGCCCAACCCGCCGCGGCAAATCCGGGTGGTGTCGACCAATGTCTATTTCCTGCTCGACAAGTCCTCGGACCTGTGGCGGGAGTTCTCGACCGCCCCGGCGGTGGGGCTGCACTTTGCGGGCAACTGGCCGGACCTGAAGCTTGAGCTTTGGGCGGTGCCGGAGGGCGGCTGATGGCGGAGGATGACGACAAGACCGTTTTCGGACAGCCGATCCCGCCGGTGCCTGGCCCGGCGCATGCGCGCCCGCCAGCTGCTGCGCCAGCAGGAAATACGGTGTTCGGGCAGCCGCTGCCGCCTGCCGGCGGCGGGCCGGGCCGTATTGCTCCGGTGCAGTACCCGGCAGATGACACCTGGCTTGGCGGAGCGCTGCCGCCGCAGCCTGCTCCGCCGCAAATGCAGCCGCATTACCGGCCCGCAACAGGCCAGCAGCCGGCCGGTGCCGGGATTTTCCCCGATATCGTGCAGCCGGGCCAGGCGGCCCGGCCACAGGCGCAACCGCGGATCGCCCTGGCTGATGCACTGAAGGCACAGGGCAGCGGCGCTGCGCAGTCCTCCAATCCGCTGATTGCGGCAGCGGCAGACCTTCTGGTGCTGCTTGGCCGGCTGCGCACCGGGCTGGTGGACATGCAGGCTGCACCGCTGATCGACCATGTGGTCCGGGAAATCGACGCTTTCGAGAAAAAGGCGCATGCTGCAAATGCTGCGCCGCAGGACGTTCTCGATGCCAAATACGCGCTGTCCGCCACAGCGGACGACATCGTCCAGAACCTGCCTGGCACCGACCGCGGCATGTGGCAGGAATATTCCATGGCGGCGCGGTTCTTTGGCGACCGCTCCTCCGGGGTGGGTTTCTTTCAGAAAGTGGACGAGGCGATGCGGGCGCCCGGCCAGCGCTTTCACCTGCTGGAGCTGATGCTGACCTGCCTGTCGCTGGGTTTTGAAGGCCAGTACCGCACCATGCCCAACGGCACGGTGGAAAGCGCCCGCATCCGCACAGCCATCTACGAAACCCTGCGCCGGGTGCAGCCGCGCCCGGATGACGATATCTCGCCGCGCTGGAGCGCGGTACCGCTCGGCACCCGCCGCAATCAGGGCAAACTGCCGCTGTGGGTGGCGCTCAGCGTGTCCGCCGTGATGGTGATGGCGCTGTTTGCAACGCTTTCGACCCTGCTCACCCGGCAAAGCGCCGAAGTGCGTGACGGTATCCTGGCGCTGCACCAGGGCCAGCCCGGCATAGTCATCGAACGCACGCAGCCGGTTGTCCGCCCGTATGAACCGCCCCCCAGCACGCAGATGCAGCGGTTGACCGGCGCGCTGGAGGGCGAGCTGGAAACCGGCCAGATCGAGCTGGACCAAACCAATGACTGGGTGCTGATCCGTGTCGGCCAGGCGCTGCGCTTCACCTCGGGATCTGCGGATCTGAGCAGCGACATCAGCATGCTGATCGGTGCCGCTGCCGCGGCCTTGGACGGTGAGACCGGCCCGGTGCGGGTGGTCGGCCATACCGACAGCGTGCCGCCGTCGGGGCGCGGGCGCTACAAAACCAATGAGCAGCTTTCACTGGCCCGGGCGGAAACTGTCGCAACTGTTCTGGGCGAAGCACTGGCTGATGCCAGCCGGATTTCGGCCGAGGGCAAAGGCGCAGTCGACCCGATCGCCGACAACAGCAGCCGTGACGGCAGGGCGCGCAACCGCCGCGTCGAAATCATGATTCCGAGAGAAAACTAGAATGTTCCGGCTCCTTTCCTTTCTCAGCCTGCCAGTCCAGCTGCTGCGCAAGCCCTGGATGCGCATTCCGCTGATCGTGACCGGCATCCTTGCCCTGTTTGCCGCCATCTGGTTCGGGTTCCCGATGACCGGCCTGACCCTGTTTGCCGCGGTCTGGTTCCGCGCCGCGGTGATTGGCGCAATTCTGTTTGCGCTGGCGCTGTATTACGGGTTGCGCTGGCGGCGCCGGCGCAAACGCGCGCAGGATCTGGAGGACAGCCTGCTGCAGGAACCTGCGGGCGATGCCGCGGTTCTGAGCGAACGCCTGCAGGAGGCGATGGCGAAACTGAAGAAGGCCGGCGGCAGGAACTACCTGTATGATCTGCCCTGGTATGTGATCATCGGACCACCCGCGGCGGGCAAGACCACAGCCTTGTCCAATGCCGGGATCGAATTCCCGGGCCAGGACATTCTGCCCGACAAGGCGCAGGGGTTCGGCGGCACCCGCAACTGCGATTTCTGGTTTGCCGAGGACGCGGTGCTGATCGACACCGCCGGCCGCTACACCATGCACGACAGCGATGCTGCGGCAGACAAGGCCAGCTGGGATGCCTTCCTCGGCCTGCTCAAGAAGGGGCGCCCCGACCAGCCGGTGAATGGCGTCATTCTGGCCTTTTCGGTCGAGGACATGATGTCTGCCTCCCCCGCCTCGATCGCTGCCCATGCCGCGACGGTGCGGGCGCGGCTGGGAGAAATCCACGAGACTCTCAGGATCGATTTCCCGGTTTACGTTCTGTTCACCAAGGCAGACCTGATTTCGGGCTTCCGCGAGTACTTTGCCAGCTTCAGCCAAAGCCGCCGCAAATCCGTCTGGGGGGTGACCTTCCAAACCAAGGACCGCAGCGTGGAAACCTATAAACAGGCAGGTGCGGAGTTTGACCAGCTGATCAGCCGCCTGTCGGACGAAGTGATCGACCGGATGAACGAGGAACCCGACGGCGCCAGCCGCATCGCGATATTTGGTCTGCCGGGGCAGATGGCGATGCTGCGCGGGAACATTTGCGAATTCCTGCGCGTCGTGTTCGAACCCACCCGCTACAAGACCAGCGCGCTGCTGCGCGGCTTCTACTTCACCTCCGGCACCCAGGAAGGCACACCGGTCGACCAGGTGCTGGGTGAGATGTCCCGCAACAGCGGCGATGCGGGCCTGTTTCAGCCTGCCTTCATGTCGGGCAAGGGCAGGTCCTATTTCTTGCACGACCTGATGAAGAAAGTGATCTTCGAGGAGCGCGGCTGGGTCGGCTTCGACCGTGCCGCCATGCGCCGCACGGCGCTTCTGCGCAGCACGGCCTTTGCCGCCATTCTGCTGGGTACCGCAGGTTCAATGGGCGCTTTCGGCTACAGCTACTGGCAGAACGCGACGCTGACCCGCAATGCGGAACATGACGCGGTGGCGTTTTTCGACGCGGCCCGAAACGAGCTGTCGCGCACCGTGATTGACGGCACCGACCCCTCGCTGGTGATGCCGCATCTGCAGGACCTGCGCGACATGACAACGGGGTATGGCGATCCGGAGCAGCCGGGGTTCTGGCAGGGGCTTGGCCTGTCGCGCCATGCAGAGCTGTCGGGGGCCACGCACCGGGCCTACTCTGACGGGCTGGAGCGCATGCTGCGGCCGCGCCTGGTGCTGCATCTGGAAAACGCCATCCCGCAACTCATTACCGATGAAGACACCGCCGAGGTTTACCGCGCGCTCAAGGTTTACCTGCTGCTGGGCGGGACGGGGCAGGGCAATGCCGCTGACAATGACGCTGCTGTCACCAGCTATTTCGAGCAGCTGTGGCGGGGCCAGTTCAACGCGCCGGGCCAGATTGATGAGCGTCAGCAGCTGCTGGCGCATCTGGAGGCGCTGCTGGATCTGGACGGGGACCGTAAACCGGTGATCGGCATCGACCCGGAAATCGTGCGGCAGGCGCGCGAGGCAATCGTCAACCTGCCGCTGGCGGAACAGGCCTATGCCCTGATCAAGGAACGCGCGGCAACTTCCGGCATTCCAGACTTCGGCCTGGCTGAGCGGCTGTCCGGCCAGGTGGCCCAGGTTCTGGAAACCACGGACGGCACGCCGCTCCAGTCGGTTGGCGTGCCGGCGCTTTATACCTTTGAAGGATACTGGGGCTATTTCCTGGAAGAGCTGACCACGGCCCGCACCCGCCTGCGCGAAGACCAATGGGTTCTGGGCGAGGCAGCCGGGCGGGTTGGATATGAAACCCAGCTCGCAGGGCTTGAGGCAGAGCTGCACCGGGTTTACCGGCTGGAGTTCAGCGCCGCCTGGAAGGCCATGTTCGCGCAGATCGGACTGGCGCGGATGTCGGCGGATGCACCGCAGTATGCAGCCCTGGCCGCGGCGTCGTCTCAGGTCGCCTCACCGCTGCTGGAACTGGTGGAAGCGGTCGAGGAGGAAACCCGTCTGTCCCGCTTCTATGATCAGCTCGATACGCTGGACCCGGCAGCAGTCGCGGCCTCCGGCGGCGATCTGGGCGCCAACATGGGCGATGCGGTGTTCAAGCGCATCTACAGCAAATCCGGCGTCTTTCAGAAAGTGGCACTGGACAGCTTCAAGGCACGCGGCAAGGTGCAGACCCAGGCGGGCGCGGCCGGCCAGGCCCATGGCGAGGACTTGCAGCGCCGGCAGGTGGAACGCATCTCAGATGACTTTGCGCAATGGCACAGCCTGCTGAACGGCAAGCCGGGCCAGCGCCCGATCGACCTCGTGCTTGCTGCGCTTGGCGACCTGCGCGAGAACCGGCGGCAGGCGGCCGTTGCACCGACCCCGGCGGACGAAGCGATGCTGAGCCAGTCGCTGTCGGCGCTGACCATGAACAACACGGCCTTGCCGACCCCTCTGGCGCAATTGCTGAATGAGGCTGAAAGCGAATTCCGCGCCGAGGCCCAGGACGCGGCGATGACCCAGCTGAACCGGGCGCTGAACGATGAGGTGACTCAGTTCTGCCGCGACTTTATCGCGCCGCTCTACCCCTTTGGCAGCGGCCGGCATGTCTCGCCTGCGGTGTTCGGGCAGTTCTTCGGCCCCGGCGGCCGGATGGACAGGTACTACACCTCTTATCTGCAGCCGCATGTGGTCCGCTCGCCGGACGGGCTGAGGCCCGCACCGGGCAGCGCAACCGGGCAGCGGCTGTCGCCCGAGGTCCTGCGCCAGTTCAGCAATGCTCAGGCCATTCAGCTGGCCTTCTTTGCCTCCGGCGCGCCGGAGCCGGAGGTGGGGATGTCCATCGTGCATGCGGACTCCTCTCCATCGGTGGAGCTGGCGGTGCTGTCGGTCAACGGCACCTCCGTCCGCACCCAGCCCGGCAGCACCCCGGCGGCTCTGTCCTGGCCGGGGCAGTCCTCCGGTGTTTCGGTGGAGCTGTTCCCGCAGAAACGGCAACGGCAGTCGGCGCTCAGCTTCACCGACGGGCGCTGGGACATTGTCACCTTCCTGCGCCAGGGCCGCGCCAAGGCCACGGGCAATGTGGTGGACGTGCGCCACGAAATCGGCGGCCGCTCGATCAGCTACCGGATTGAGTTCGACAGCACCACAGTACCGTTCCTGATGCCGGAACTGGCAGATTTTTCCTGCCCGGTCACCTTGGAGTAGCAGAATGGAAGCGGACATCGGCCTGTTAGGCAAACATCCCGGATACGGCGATTTTCTCCGTGCCAATGTGGCGCCCCGGGTGGCGGAGCAGCTGGAAGCCTGGCTCGACAGCTGCCTGCCGGAGATCCGCGACCAGCGGGGGCAGGACTGGCCGGCATTCTGGGAGCAGGCGCAGGATCTGCGGTTCTGGATCGGGCGCGCCGTGCTGGGACGCAGCCTGATGGGAGTGCTGCGCTGCTCGCGCGACCGCGCCGGGCGGCGCTACCCTTTGTTTCTGGTTGCCCAAGGGGCCGCGGTGCCCGCCCCGCTGCAGGATCCGGACCAGTCCGCCTATGAGGCGCTGGCCGCGCATTTCTCGGTCATGCAGCCGGGCCAGGGCGGGGCAGCATTGCTGGACGGCCTTCATCTGCAGCTGCCTGCCGAAGATGACGCCGCCGCACAGAGGGGCAGCATGCTGTGGGCGCATCAGCCGAACGGCGATCTGCCGAAGCTGCTTCAGGCGGCCAGCGCCGCCGATGCTGAACGCGCACTGCTGACCCGCAGCTACTGGTGGGCGCCTGCCAGCGGTGCCAAGGCCGCCATCTGGCTCGGATGCAGCGGCATGCCCGCGGCGCCGGCCCTTCACTGGCTGCTGGCCGGCACCCCGCGCAGCACAGAGGATGCGGACGGTGACAGCTGAGTTCTGCCCCGAATTTGAAACCGGGTCGGCCACTGATGTAGGGTGCCGCCGTGATGTGAACGAAGACGCCCTGCTGGCGCGCCCTGACTGGGGACTGTGGGCCGTGGCTGACGGAATGGGCGGCCATGAGGCAGGCGACTTTGCCAGCTCCGCGATTGTCCGGCAGCTGGATACCATCGGTCATGCCGCCTCTGGCGAGGACCTGACGTCCCGGCTGATGGACCGGCTGCTCCTGGCCAACCGGCTGATCCGGGCGCGCGGCGAAGAACTGGGCGGCAGCACGGTCGGCTCCACCGTTGTCACCCTGCTTGTGCATGGCTGCCACTACACCTGCATCTGGTCGGGGGACAGCCGCGCCTACCTTCTGCGCAACGGCCAGCTGGTCCAGCAAAGCCGCGACCACACGGAGGCAAACGCCCTGCTCATCGCAGGCACGATAACGCCGGAAGAGGCCGAGAACTGGCCCCGCAAGAACGTGATCACCCGGGCTGTCGGCACCGGCAATGAACCGCAGTGCGACCAGGTCTGCGGCAGGCTTGAGCCAGGCGATGTTTTTTGTCTTTGCTCGGACGGGCTGACCGAACATATGCAGGACCACGAAATCGCGGCCTGCCTTGCATCCATGCCGCCGCAACAGGCCTGTGATGCGCTGATCCGCGAAACACGCAACCGCGGTGCCAGGGACAATGTGACGGTTGTGGCCGTCCGCTGCACTGCTGCCAGCGGCACAGGCCGCTGGCCCGCCAGCGACATCCTGGATGACTTGGCGTGACCGGGACAGCCCCCAAGGATCCCCCGGCTGACGCATCCGCTGCCGGCGGCGCGGACGACCGGACGCAGGTCATTAGCGAGGCGCAGGCGCTGAGCATGCCGCATCTGCCCGCTGCTCCCCGGGAGCGTCCGCAGACGGCACCCGCGGGCGAACCGCCCGCTGCCGCAAGCGCCGGACCTGCTCCGCTGGCCCGCCCGGCCACCGCCGCCGCGGCTTCCGGGCTCAGCCCGGGCACCGTGATCAACAACAACTACCGCATTCAGGCGGCGCTGAAATCCGGCGGCATGGGCGAGGTGTACCAGGGCATTGAAATCGGCACCGAGGATCCGGTGGCGATCAAGGCAATCCGGCCGGAACTGATCAGCGACGCGCAGGCTGGCGACATGTTCCGGCGCGAGGCCCGCACCCTGCGGCTGCTGACCGATGATGCCATTGTCCGGTATTACAATTACGTCCATGACCGTGATCTGGACCGTTACTTTCTGGTGATGGAATTCATCGGCGGCATCCCCTTGTCGGACTGCCTGCGCCAGTATGGCCCGCTTCCGGCTGAGACCGGAAAAGTCCTGCTGCAGCGCCTGGCCAAGGGGCTGGCCAAGGCGCACAGCAAGGGTGTTGTGCACCGCGACCTGTCGCCGGACAACGTCATGCTGCCCGATGGTCTCGTCAGCGAGGCGCGGCTGATCGACTTTGGCATTGCCAGGGCGCAAACGATCCCCGAGGGCGCCGCTGCGGGCAAGTTTGCCGGCAAGTTCAAATACGTTGCCCCGGAGCAGCTGGGCCACTTCGGCGGCAGCACCGGCCCGGCAACCGACATCTACGGGCTGGCCCTGCTGACTGCGGCGGCACTGCTCGGCAAGCCGCTGGACATGGGCAGCTCGATCTCCGAAGCGGTCCTGGCCCGCCGCGAGGTGCCGGATTTGTCAGCACTGCCAGAGGTGTTCCAGCCGCTGCTTGCACGGATGCTGGAACCTGACCCGGCCAGCCGGCCCGCATCGATGCAGGATGTGCTGCAGCTGCTTGACGGCCTCGATGCAAAGCAGGGGCCGTCTGCCCGGCCGCCGGAACGCCTGCCGCAGCCGGTGCCAGGGCTGCAGGTATCCGCGGCCGGAATGGCCCTGCCGCTGCAGGCTGCCATCCCGGATTTACAGGTCCCTGCATCTGCCGGATCCCGTGGCCGCCCTCCACCGTTTGCCCCGGCTGGGCATGTGCCGCCAGAACCGGCGCTTGCTGAGAAGCCTGTGGCCGGACGCAAGGCCGCCGTATTCGGAACACTCCTGCTGTGTGCCCTTGCCGGCAGCGCCGGCTGGCATGCCTGGCGGACAGGGCTGCTGCAGGCCGGATCTGCTGCTCAGGCCTCCGGTGACGGGCAACCGGGGGCACAGCCGGCCGCCCCGGATATTCCGCCGCCTTCCCCAGGTACCCGCGAAGGGTTTCTTGCGGCATTCGACGCCGGAGCCTGCAGCTTTGCCACCCGGATCGCCGCAGGTCCCAGCGCGGGAATGGTGGAAACCCATTCGGCGGATGGCAGCGGCTTTGACGGCTTGCCCGCAGCTTTCGAGGATCGCTTCGGCACCCGCCCCGCGCTGCTGCAGCGCACAATAACCCCGGACCAATGCCCGGCGGCGGATATGGCCCGCGCCCTCCAGGGCCGCCACCCGGATCCCGTGCAGCTGACGCTTTCAGGCGATCAGGCTGTCAGCGGCGAAGCGGTGCAAGCCGGCATCCGGGTGCCGCCTGGCCAATCGCTCTGGGTGGTTCTGATCAGCGACCAGGGCAAAGTCTACAACCTGTCCAGCCGGCTGGCCCCAGGCCACGGCGCAAACCGGCACCTGGAATTCGCCCTAGCCCTGGCGCCAGAAGCAAAAGCAGCTCCGCAGCTGGTTCTGGCCGTGGCAAGCGGCACGCCCCTGGTCCGCGCCGCCACCGCGCCGGACGGCAAAAAAGCGGCGGAACTGCTGCCGCAAGTGCTGGAGGAAATCCGGTCGGACCGCGGCCAAGCCAGCGCGGCCCTTTCCTATGTTCTGCTGACGGCTCCTGTTGCTGACTCTGGCGTTCTTGATCACTGACCCAGAGGGTGGGCACCTGGAGAAACAGGCAGGAACCGGAGCCCTCGCCCAGCCTCTGAGGCGCTTTCGTTCAGTTCCCCCTATTGTTATTGTTGAAACACTGTCACAGCCGCCCGGAACTGCGACCGCTGAGGACAGGCCGCCGGATCGGGCCAGAGAGCGCAGGCAGAAAAGCGGCAATGAAGGCAAGCCAGCCGGCGCACCAAAGCACGGCGGCGGTTGTTGTCAGGCTCTGGGAAAAGGCCGGAAGAAGAGGCGGAGCCAGACGGGTGCAGGCGGCAAGCCACACCAGCGTGCATCCGGCCGTGAACCCGGCGCCTGCACGCATTTCCCCGTCCGGTCGATGGCTGCCCGCCCGGACGGAAATGGCCATTATGAACCCGGTCATGGCGCCGATGGTATTGGCGTGAAGCGTGTCAGGAACCGGATAAGCGATGATGCCAAGCCCGGCGGCACCGAAAGCCAGTGTGCCGAAGGCCAGCCAGACAAAGGCCAGGTGCTGCGCTGCCAGCAGCGGATTAAAGAGCGCTTTCCCGGTTCTCCAGCCCCGTATGAACCATAGCATCATTGTACCTGCCGCGGCCCATATGGCGGAGGCCGCAGCTGCAAACCCGGCGGGCTTCACTGCCAGTGCCATAAACAGCATGCCCATCAGCAGAGTGCGCAGCTGCGTTGCGTTCCGCACCGGCGGGCCTGCATCGTCCTGCTGGGCCTGCCAGTTCCGGGTAAAGGCAGGGACTGGCCGGGCACCGGCAGAGAACAACAACAGCAGCATGCCAGCGAAGGCAATATGCGCCACGTCAAGGCAGTACCAGACATTGCCGACGGCTGCCTCGATCAGGAACACGGTATCGCAGAGGGAAAGGCCCATGACTGCAGCCGGATACCCAAGCTTGCGAATGGCCTTGGCAGCGGCCTAGCTGTTCAGTCCCGGCATCTGGTGGATCGGATTTAGGATGAATCGATCCGGCTCTGATGTCCAGGTTTTGCAGATGTTTTCGTATGGAGTGAGGCCGCTGAGAGTCTTCAGCCGACGCGCGAAGTTGTAGGCATCAAGGAAGTCGCCCAGATGGCTGCGAAGTTGATCGTGGCTGTCGTAGTGGTGCCGCTTGACGGTCGCATCCTTGATGGTGCGGTTCATGCGCTCGACTTGGCCGTTGGTCCATGGGTGGTTCGGCTTGGTGAGACGGTGCTCGATCCCGTTGGCCTCGCAGATCATGTCGAACCGCAGCGGACGGGAATAGATGGTATTCCGGTTTCTCGGCTGCTCCGCGAACTGGATGCCGTAGCACGTCGGGAAGATTGGCCGCTGAGAGGTTATGGCCGCGCGCGCAGCCCTCAAACCGCGCAGCGGGTGGCCATAACCGGGTCTCAGGTCTCAACAGTGGTTTTGCGTAGACCACACCGCTGAGGAGACCGGCTATGACCGCTTTTGATTTTACCGTCTCGACCTTATTGGTCGCCATCGACATTTCCAAACACCGCCATGAAGTGCTGATTGGCGTTCCCGGCAAGAAACGCCGCCGCCGCATGACCATCACCAACACCCTGGGCGATTTTCAACGTTTGGTGGCGGCTCTTTCCGGTTACGGCCTGCCGGTTCGTATTGGGTTCGAAGCAACCGGCAACTATCACCGGGCACTGGCGCATTATCTCGGCCAAGCGGGGTTCGAACTGAAGCTCGTGTCCTCCGTGGGTTTGGCCCGGACACGCGAGGCCCTGCATAACAGCTGGGACAAGAACGATCCGAAGGACGCCCAGGTCATCCTTCACATGCTGGAGATCGGGGCCGTGCAGTTCTTCCATGATCCGCTGGCCACCGGAACCGCTGACATTCAGGAACTGTCAAAGACCCATGAGATCGTTTCGCGGTCGAAGACCGAACTCTGGCATCGCATCCTGACCCATTACCTGCCTCTGTATTTTCCCGAAGCCGAGCGGTTTCACAGAAGCTCCCGGACGGATTGGTTCCTGGCGTTTCTCGAGAAGTACCCCTCCCCTCACATGATCTCGGCCATGAGCCGGCAGGCATTCATCGCCGATGCCTGGCAAGTCGTCGGCCGCAAGGTTGCCAAAGAACGCCTGCTTTCAGACATTTACACGACTGCTGCGGGTTCAGTCGGGCTTCCTGTCGGCCCGGATTCCGACGCCGTGCGTATGTTCCGCCTCGTTCTCGCCGAAGGCCGCAGCCTGATCCGACAGCGCAATGAGATTGAGGCCAGATCCGTCGAACTCCTGTCCGGCCTGCCTGACTATCAGCTGCTGACGACCATCCCCGGCATCGGACCGATCAACGCAATGACCATCCTGGCTGAGGCGGGTGATCTGCGCCGCTTCCGGCATCACCGCCAGTTCCTTAAGTTCTGCGGCATGGATCTCGCCACCGTGCAATCCGGGATGTTCCGCGGACAAAGCAAGATCTCCAAATATGGCAATGCCCGGCTCCGGCGCACGCTCTGGATGGCGGGCCAGACGGCCGCGTTGAAGAAGACAAACAGCTTCCGCGACAAGTTCGAGCGTTACATTTCGAAGGACCGGCACAATGCTCACCTGCGCCGCAAGGCCTATACCGCGATTGCTGCCAAGATGGCGCGCACCGTTCACGCCGTGGTCAAACACGGTGAACCTTATCGCCCCTTCTTCGAGGGGTGAGCCCAGGCGGAAGGACCTCTCTCTGTAATGGCCGTGGAGGCAGTTCGCTGACCTCGTAGATAATGTTCGGGCTTTCTGCTTGGGATTTGGGATCTCGTATTAAGGACGGTGAGGGCCGCCGGAGCGCGTACCCTGTGTTTGCTATGGAAGAGATCATTTCTTGACGGCAGAGCCCGTCTGGGCAAACCTGTCAGGGCGTCCGGGGCTCCGGATGCTCCATGACCTGCTGACCTAAGCAGCCGGAAATTCCCGACATAGGACGTTGTCTGTCGAGATCGTGCGGATCTTGTAAGGCACGGCTTCCAGAAGGAGTTCAAGGAATTCCCAGGCTGTCTTGCGGTTCGCCCTTTCAACCAACTGCGCGACGGCGAACTTGCTGGTCCGGTCAATGGCGACAAAGAGATGGAGTTTGCCTTCTTCTGTTCTGACCTCGGCAATGTCGACGTGGAAATAGCCAATCGGGTATCTCTTGAACTTCTTCCGTTTGGGCTTGTCCCCATCCATATCGGGTAGTCGAGAGATACCATGCCGCTGAAGGCAGCGATGCGGAGAAGACCGCGTCAGGTGCGGGATCGATGGCTGCAAAGCATAGAGACAGTCGTCCAGCGGTAGCAATGTGTGCCGCCGGAACGCGACGATCATGGCTTCCTCTTCCTCGCTGAGAACGGTTGAACGCGGGTCTTTGGGCCCGGTCTTCAGATCTTCAACAGTTTGGCGTTTACGCCACTTGGCCACCGTCTTGGGATTGGTCCCCAATTCCCGGCTCAGCTCCGCGATCGAAGCTTGCGATCGCTGTATTGCAGCTCTGACGGCGTGCGTGCCCTCTCGGCAGATTTGCCACGCAAATCGCCTGCCGGGTGACAGTGCGTGGCGCTGCCATGACAAACTTGCCCCATAAGGCTTTCTTTCATTCCAACGAAAGGATCACACCTTCAAATCTTGGGATCAAACACCTAGGCAGGCTTCAATATCTTCGGTGTTCCACCGTTCCATTTTGGTCAGCCCAGGCACAAGATGTGCAATTTCGGAAACTTCAAACGGCTCTGACGGGCTGATAGGTGTAGCGGATTGAGATTATCCGCGCTTGGGCGCGAAATTATCGCTGTTTCTGGCGATTATTATTTGAGACCATAATTGAGCTTGGGGTCATTTTGCTTGCGACTGGGCTCAGAATAAATGAGACAGGCTCACATTGCTGAGACTGAGATCGTTGGGGTGAGAACCTACGCGCGTCGTCACAGCGACAACCCCGCCATCCGCATTCGCTCGGCCAGTTCGCGGGTCCGTGCTGGTTCGAGCTGGCCGCGATTGGCTCGTGGTGGCGGCGTCCAGACAATCTCAGCATCGACCCAGACTCGGCGATTCTCGCTGCTTCTGTGCAGCATTGCAGAAGACCAGTTCGTGATCCTCTAGTTCGTGGAGGCCAGCTTCTCATTCCTCCAGAGATCAGCTGTAAGCGCGACATGAATCCACTGCGCCGAGTTCTGCCACAAACCCGTGCATCTTCAAAAACTGGGCATCAGAGCCAGACGGATTCATCCTGAATCCGATCTACGAGAAGCCGGGACTGACCACTGGATGTGCCCCCGGACAAAAGAAACGCGTAAGCGAAATTATGGTAAGTTTATAGACGCAAAACACCTTCCTTGCTGGCAGGCTGAAGGCTGGCTCCAGCCAGCCGTTTCAGTTTCAGGCGCTCAGCCGATGCGGATCCGCCGCAAAAACTCTGGCTCTATGCTATCTTCCGGCTCACAACGTCCAAGCAAGGCGTCAGCGGGAAATAGCTTCAGTGCTAACCTAGTGTGACCTACAAAACCGCTTGGCGAACGTCGCACAAGCACCCAAACCGCTGCGTTAAAGAGTTCGAGAACCGTTTGAATCGCCGGATGCGTCCCGGGAGGATACTTTCCGAATTGCTTTCGCGCTTCCTTGAATGGGACGTTTGATTACTTCATCCTGCTTGTCAAAGTCGCCTGTCGGGTCGGCATCATGCTTCTCAGTGTAGCGCCTTTCGTCGTTTCTTTACAGAATAGGCGCGGTAGCTTTGGTACCAACCCGCAAGCATCCAAACATGGCCGCTACTTCCAGCAGTGCGGCCCAGGCAGACGCAGGGCGGCACAACCTTTCAGAGCGGCGGCGTCATCGAGGATGACATGCACTGGCGCGGCGATGCGGGCGTCGAGTTCGAAAGGCTGCTGGAAACGCTCCGCAAAGAGCCCCCGCGCCGGGGAGGTAAGGATGCTGCGGGCCACGGCGCCGGCGAAATACAGGCCCTGCGCCGGCAGGAAGGCCAGCATCAGGTTGCGCGCCAGAAGTGCCAGCAGATGGGCATAGAAAGCCTGGAAGTCCTGCGTGCCGGTGTCTCCTTCGGGGAAATGCGCCCGCACCGCCGCATGGCCGCGGCCGGAAAACAGATGCTCAACCGTGGCAAACCTTTCTGTCTCCGGCACATGGCGGAGCAGGTGCTTGACCACGTCCAGCGGCAGGCTGACATGGCCGTATTCCACGTTCAGGCATTGGACCTGGCCGCCGGCGTCCAGCACCGGCGAGAGGTTGAAGCCGGTTCCGATGCCAACGACCAGGCGCTGGCCGTCCCCGCCTGAACCCTCTGCGGGCGGGATCACCGTATCAAGGCAGTCTGCGCCCAGATGCGGGCAGGCCTGACCCAGCGCGGCCAGGTCATTGAGCAGATGCGCGCGCGCGCCGTTCAGATGCCGCGACAGCGCTGCAGCGTCGAAGTGCCAGTTCCGGTTGGTCAGCCGCGCAGTGGCACCGGTGACAGGTCCGGCGATGGCAATCGCCACCTCTGCCACGCCGCCGGGGGCGGCATCCTGAAGGTATATGTCCATCACTTCCGCAAAACTGCCATGGGCGTCGTTGCGGAAGCTTTGCACCGTGTCTGCCAGCAGCACGCCGTCCCGCGCCAGCCCCAGCCGCGTGTTGGTGCCGCCCGCATCGGCGGCCAGCCGCAACCCGGTCAATTCAGCCGCTCGCCGGTTGCAGGCGAGAAATAGGAGACCTTGGACAGGTCAAAGGCCAGATCCAGCATCTGCCCCGGCTGGGCCCGGGTTTCCGCGTGCAGCCGCGCGGTCACCTGCTTGCCGCCGAGATTGGAGACCACATAGGTGTCGGCGCCCGCGGGTTCCACCATGTCGATGAGGCAGGCGGCCTCCTGCACGCCTTCGCCGGCGCGGAAGCCCGCCTCGGCGATGTCTTCGGGACGCACGCCCAGGATCACATCCTGCGGCAGGCCGGTGGCGCGGCTGTCCTTCAGCACGATCGGGGCGCTGCCGCCGCAGTCCATCTCGATCCGCGTGCCCTGGCCATTGGCCTCGGCACGGGCCGGGATCAGGTTCATCGCCGGGCTGCCCATAAAGTCGGCCACAAACAGGTTGGCGGGCTTGTTGTAAATCTCGGCGGGGGTGCCGATCTGCTGCACCACGCCGCCCTTCATCACCACGATCTTGGTGGCCAGCGTCATCGCCTCGATCTGGTCGTGGGTGACATAGACCATGGTGGCGCCAAGATTGTGGTGCAGTTTCTTGATCTCGGTGCGCATCTCGACCCGCAGCTTGGCGTCGAGGTTCGACAGCGGCTCGTCGAACAGGAACAGCTTGGGATCGCGCACCAGCGCCCGGCCCATCGCCACCCGCTGGCGCTGGCCGCCGGACAGCTGTCCGGGGCGGCGGTCCAAGAGCGCCTCGATCTGCAGCTGCGCCGCGACTTCCTTCAGCTTGCGTTCTTGCGTCGCGGCATCGGCGCCGCGCACTTTCATGCCAAATGTGATGTTCTTGGCGACCGTCATCGTCGGGTAGAGCGCATAGGACTGGAACACCATGGCGATGTCGCGGTCCTTGGGGCTGACATGAGTCATGTCGCGGCCGCCGATTTCGATCTGCCCGCCGGAGATCGGCTCCAGCCCGGCGATGCAGTTCAAGAGCGTGGATTTGCCGCAGCCGGAAGGGCCGACCAGCACCAGGAAGTCACCCGGCTCGATGCTGACGTTGATGTCCTTCAGGATCTCTGTCGACCCGTAGTTCTTGCGCAGGTTGGTGATGTCCAGAATGGGTTTCATTTTTGTGTTTCCTCCCCGGCGGCGTGCAGCGGCCCGCCGCGTTCAAGATTTGAAACCCGCCACTGGCGGCTTTCATTTTTGCAGGCAAAAACCATCTTTCACCCTTTCACAGAGCCAGCGGTAAGGCCGCGGATGAAGTATTTGCCGGCAACGGCATAGACCAGCAGCGTCGGCAGCGCGGCGATGATCGCGGCGGCCATGTCGACGTTGTATTCCTTTACGCCGGTGGTCGAGTTGACGATGTTGTTCAAAGCCACGGTCACCGGCTGGGTGCCCGCCTGGCTGAAGGAGACGCCGAACAGGAAGTCGTTCCAGATCTGGGTGAACTGCCAGATGACGGTCACGACGATGATCGGCAGCGACAGCGGCAGGAAGATCGACCAGAAGATCCGGAAGAACCCCGCGCCGTCCACCTTGGCCGCCTTCACGAGATCCTGCGGGATGGTGACATAGAAGTTGCGGAAGAACAGCGTGGTGAAGCCGATGCCATAGATCACGTGGACAAAGATCAGCCCCGGAATGCTGCCCGCCAGCCCCATCAGCCCCAGCATCCGCGCCATCGGCAGCAGCACCACCTGAAACGGGATGAAGCAGCCGAACAGCATCAGCGAGAAGATCAGGTTGGCGCCCTTGAACCGCCATTGCGCGATGACATAGCCATTGGCCGCGCCCAGCATGGTGGAAATGGCCACCGCCGGCACCGCGATTACCACGGAGTTCCAGAAGAACGGGCGCAGGCCCTCGCATTGGATACCGGTGCAGGCCTCCGACCAGGCAGTGCGCCAGGCGCCGAAGGTGACCTCGCGCGGGAAGGCGATCAGGCTGCCGGTGCGGATTTCCTCCAGGCTTTTGAGCGAGGTGGTGATCATCACGAAAAGCGGCATCAGGTAGAACAGGGCAAACAGGCCCAATAGGGTGAACAGCGTCCAGCGCAGGGCGAAGTGGCTCCAGTTGCGGCTGTTTGCTGCGGTGGCGGGGGCTAGCGTCACATCAGTCATGTTTGGCCCTCAGCTCAGAGTAGAGATACGGAACGATGATTGCGAACACCACAGCCATCATCACCATGGCAGAGCTGGCTGCCTGGCCGATGTCGCCGCGGGAGAAGGCCATCGTGTACATGTAGGTGGCGGGCAGGTCGGTGGCATAGCCGGGGCCGCCGCCGGTGAGGGCAATCACCAGGTCGAAGCTCTTGATCGCCAGATGCGCCAGCACGATGAAAGCTGACAGGAAGATCGGCGCCATTGAGGGGATGATGATCGCGGTATAGATCCGCCAAGCCGGGATGCCATCGACCTGCGCGGCGTTGATGATCTCGCCATCGACCCCGCGCAGTCCCGCCAGGAACAGCGCCATCACAAAGCCGGACGCCTGCCAGACACCGGCGATGACCACCGCATAGATCGCCTTGTCCGGGTTGATCACCCAGTCGAAGGTGAAGCTGTCGAACCCCCAGCCCCGCACCATGGCTTCCAGCCCCAGGCCGGGGTTCATGATCCACTTCCAGGCGGTGCCGGTCACGATCAGCGACAGCGCCATCGGATACAGGTAGATGGTGCGCAAGACGCCTTCGGTGCGGATCTTCTGGTCCAGCAGGATGGCCAGCATCAGGCCGAGGACCATCGAGATCAGGATGAACAGGGTGCCGAACACAAACAGGTTCGACATCGCGGTATCCCAGCGCGGCGCGTTGAACAGGCGCTCATACTGGATCAGCCCGTCGATCTCGTATTTCGGCAGCAGGCGGGAGCGGGTCAGCGACACCCAGGCGGTCCAGGCAATGAAGCCGTAGACAAACACCAGCACCGCGGCGAAGGACGGTGCCAGCACCATCTTCGGAATATGACGTTCAAGCCATTCGGTCATTGCAACGGCCCTTGAATTAGGTGGCCCCGCATCCCGGAGGACGCGAGGCCCGGGGGAGATCAGAGAGAGTTGGCGACAGCGTCGGCCAGCATCTGCACGGCCTCAGCCGAGGACATCTCGGAGTTGAAATGCGCGGTCACCACATCGGTGATGGCGCCCGATTGCGCGCCGCGCAGGGCCATGCCGTGGGCATAGCTGGGCAAGAGCGAGCCATTGTCCGCGCTGTCGCCCATGTCCTTGGCCGACAGATGCGCGCAGGTGTCAAAGGCATCCAGTTTCACGTCCACCCGTGCCGGGATCGACCCCTTGTTGAGGTTGAACACCTCCTGGAATTTTGGCCCGACGATCAGCTTGGCCAAGAGATCCTGCCCGGCCTGCTTGTCCTCGCCGTCCACCTCGAACATGGCGAAGCTGTCAACATTATAGAGGAATCCGTCGCCCGGCACCGAGGCGCAGAGGAAATCCTTGCCCGGCACTTTGCCTGCGGCCAGGAACTCGCCCTTGGCCCAGTCGCCCATGATCTGGAACGCCGCCTCGCCGTTCATCACCATCGAGGTGGCCAGATTCCAGTCGCGGCCCGGGAAGTTGGCGTCGACATAGCCGCGCATCTTGCGCATCTGGTCGAAGACCGCGGCCATTTTGTCCGATTTCAGGGTGTCCATATCCAGGTCGACAAAGGCCTTCCGGAAATCCTGCGGCCCCAGAATGCCAAGCGCCACGGCCTCAAACACAGTGGCGTCCTGCCAGGCCTGGCCGCCATGCGCCAGCGGGGTGATGCCCGCGGCCAGCAGCTTGTCCGCGGCGGCGTTGAAGTCTTCCCAAGTCTGGGGCATCTCAATGCCGTTGGCCTCCAGCAGCGCGGCATTGGCCCAGATCCAGTCGACCCGGTGCACGTTCACCGGTGCGGCGCACCATTTGCCCTCGCATTTCATGTGGTCGGCGATGGAGCCGGGCAGCACGTCCCCCCAGCCCTCGGCCTCAGCGACGGAGGAGATATCGGCCAGCACGCCTTCCTCGTACCATTCCTGGATGGCGGGGCCTTTCAGCTGCACCGCGGTCGGTGCATTGCCGGAGAGCACCCGGGCGCGCAGCGCGGTCATCGCCGCATCACCGCCGCCCCCGGCCACCGGCATATCAGTCCAGGTGCCGCCGTTGTCGGCAAATTCCTGTTGCAGCACCGCGGCCGACTTGGCCTCGCCTCCGGATGTCCACCAGTGCAGAACTTCGGCCTCCGGTCCGGCTGCTGCCGGTGCCGCACAGGCCAGCGCCACGGCCGAAACGGCCGCAAAAGCGGTGTATTTCATCGCTCATTCCTCCCATATGTAACGGCTGCTCCCCGCAGCCTTCACCAATCAGCTTGCCCGGTCCCGGTGCTGCATTTCAATTACCCGGCAGCGCCCCGCACGCCTGCCGCAGCAGATTTTCCGTCCGCCTGTTACCTGTTGTTACGCAGCAATTGATTTTGTTGCATGATGTTACAAACAAACAGCCGGGGCAGCCGCAAGAAGCGGTTTTTCGGGGAGGAGAGCAACAGATGGCGATTCCGCGGCTTCTGGTGGTGGATGATGACGTTGAGACGCGCATGATGCTGACCCAGTATCTGCGCCAGAACGGTTTTATCGCCCTGCCCTGCGGCAGCGAGGCGGAGATCCGGGATCAGATCGGCGCGGGGAGGATCGACCTCATTCTGCTCGACGTGATGCTGGGCGATGAGAACGGGGTAGAGATCTGCACCCGGCTGCGTGAGCAGCAGGATGTGCCGATTATCCTGGTCTCGGCCCTGTCCGCTGATCACCAGCGGATGGCGGGGTATGAGAGCGGCGCCGATGATTACATCGCCAAGCCGTTCAACCCCGATCTTCTGCTGGCCCGTGTCCGCGCCGTGCTGCAGCGGGCGCGGCGGTCGTCGTCGCTGATCTACCGCCGCAGCGTCGCCACCTTCCGTTTTGCGGGCTGGTCCTATGACGCCAAGCGCGACGAGGTGATTTCGCCCGCGGGCGTGCAGGTGGCGCTGTCACGGCGCGAGACGGGACTTCTGAAAGTGTTCCTGGCCAACCCGCATATTCCGCTGACGCGGGAGGAAATCGCCGCAGCGCTGGATGTAACCGGCGATAGCGGGTCCGACGAAGGTTCAGGCCGCGCCATCGACGTGCTGGTGGGGCGGTTGCGCTCCAAGATCGAAGACACCCCCAAGGCGCCAAAGCTGCTGCGCACCGAGCGCGGCACCGGCTATGTCCTGGCGGTGGATGTCGAGACCGGCGGGGACTGAGGCACATGGCGCTGCGGCTCAGAACCCGGGGGCTGATCCTGCTGCCGCTGGCCTTTGCCGCCGGGCTGGGCGGCGCCTGGGGCTGGTTCCATTCCGCTGCCAGCTGGCAGGCGCATCTGACCCGCGCCGCCATTGCTGGGATTACCCTGGACGGCACCCTGCGCCGCGGCGCGCCGCCGCCTGCGGGAGTTTTGGTAACGCCGGTGGCACCGGATCAAGCCGCGTTTCTGGCGGCGGGTGACTACCTGCGGCTGCAGGGGGTCGCGAAGCCTTCGCTGTTCACCAATGTCTCGATCCTGGACAGCGGCCCTGATCCCCTATCGGGGGAGGTTCTGGCGCTGGTCATCGCCTCCCCTGCCCTGCGCTATCCGGTGGCGGAACTGCCGCCTGCCGGCGGGGACACCGCGGCGGAGAAACTGGGGGCTGTGACCCGGCTGCTTGCAACCTATTGCAGCGCGCCGGTGGTGTTTGCCCGCGCAGGATACGGGCCTTGGATGCGGGTGGACGGCGCAGCGGTCTGGGGCTGCCGCGCCGCGCCGCGCGACCTGCGTCTGCCCTCGGTGCTGCTGTCACTGCTGGCGCTGGCGGTGCTGGCGACGCTGGTGATGGACACCTCGGCCCATTTCGACCGCTTTGCCCGTGCCCTGCGCCACCGCCGCCGGCTGGGCGGGCCGGATGCCTATGCGATGCAAGGCCCGGGCGAGCTGCAGGAGATCGTCTCGGCTGTGAACAGCTATCTGGAGACCGAACGCGATCAGCTTGCCAGCCGCGCGGCGGTGCTGTCGGGCGTCAGCCACGATCTGGGCACCCCCGCCACCCGGCTGCGGCTGCGCGCGGCGCTGATCCAGGACGCGGAGCTGCGGCAGAAGTTCGAGGCGGATCTGGACGCCATGACCGGCATGATCGAGAGCGTGCTGACCTATACCCGCGCGGAGATGAGCGCCGAAACCCCGCGCCGCCTGTCGCTCAGCTCTCTGGTGGAAGCGCTGGCGGCCGATTACCAGGATATGGGCAAACCGGTGGAACTGCTGCCGCCGGAACCGCAGGTGGCGGCGGGCGGGCGGTCTGTCTTTACTTCAGCCCCCGGCCACAGCGCGATGCCGGAGGGGCGGCCGATGCTGGTGGTCGCGCGTCCAGTTTCCTTGCAGCGGGCCATCACAAACCTGATCGACAACGCGCTGAAATACGGCCGCCGGGCCGCCATCACCCTCAGCGCCACCGCCGACCACGCCATCATTACGGTGGAGGACGAAGGCTCCGGCATGACAGCTGCGGAGATCACCGAAGTGATTGCCCCGTTCCGCCGCGGCGGCAACACGCGGGCCATCGATGGCTTTGGCCTGGGGCTGACGATTGTTGCCACGGTGGCCGAACAGCATGGCGGGAAGCTCTCTTTCGAGGACGGCAGGCGGGGCCTGCGCGCCGTCCTCGAGATCTGCCGCAACTGACCGGCTGCGGGCCTCAGCCGAGCACCGCCTTGACCGCGCGCAAAGTGGCCTCCACCACCTGGTCTGCCTCGGCGCGGGTCAGGCAGAAGGGTGGCGCAAAGCCCAGGATGTCGCCCTGCGGCATGGCCCGGGCGATCACCTTGTCCTGCTCCAAGAGCTTGGCGGATATCTGCGGGCCGATCTTCTCCGCGGCGTCAAAGAAGGTGCGGCTGTCCTTGTCTTTCACAAATTCCACCGCGCACAGCATCCCCTCGCCACGCACTTCGCCCACGTTGGGATGTCCCGCCAGCGCTTCGGCCATCGTGGCATTCAGATAGGCGCCGGTTTCGCCTGCATTGCTGACAAGGTTCAGCGCGTCGATCAGCTTGAGGTTCGCCACCCCTGCCGCCGCCCCGATCGGATGCGCCGAATAGGTCCAGCCGTGGCCGATCGGGCCGTTCTCGTCGGTGCCCTGCTCCAGCACCTTCCAGACCTTGTCCGAGACGATGGAGCCGGACAGCGGTGCATAGGCCGAGGTGAGGCCCTTGGCGATGGTGATGATATCCGCCTCGATCCCGTAGTGGTCAGAACCGAACATGGTGCCAAGGCGTCCGAAGCCGGTCACCACCTCATCCGCCACCAGCAGAATGTCGTGCTTTTTCAGAACCGCCTGAATGGCCTGCCAGTAGCCCGCAGGCGGCGGCACGATGCCGCCGGTGCCCAGGACAGGTTCGCCGATGAAGGCGGCGATGGTGTCTGCGCCCTCGCGCTCGATCAGTGCTTCCAGTTCGGCGGCGCAATGGGCCACGAACTGCTCCTCGCTCTGATCCAGGTTGTCCCGGCGGTAGTAATAGGGCGCCTCGGTGTGAATGACCTGCTCCACCGGCAGGTCGAATTTTTTATGGAACAGCTCCAGCCCGGTCAGCGAGCCGGTGACCAGCCCCGAGCCGTGATAGCCGCGCCAGCGGGATATGATCTTCTTCTTCTCCGGGCGGCCCAGGATGTTGTTGTAATACCAGATCAGCTTGACGTTGGTTTCATTGGCGTCCGAGCCGCCAAGGCCGAAGTAGACCTTGGACATGTTCGCAGGCGCCCGGTCCAGGATCATCTTGGCCAGGGTGATCGAGGCCTCGGTGCCATGGCCGACATAGGAATGGTAATAGGCCAGCTCCCGCGCCTGGTCGGCGATGGCTTCTGCGATCTCCTGGCGGCCATAGCCAACGTTCACGCAGTAAAGCCCGGCAAAGGCATCCAGGAGCCGGTTGCCGTCGCGGTCTTCGATAAACACGCCGGAGGCGGTTTTTATGACCCGGTTCGGAATTTCACCGCGGGCGTGCTGGGCCAGGTGGGTCGAGGGGTGAAAGAAGTTCTCGCGGTCCCATTGGTCCAGTTGGTCGTTCTTCAGCATTTGTCATCCTCGCAAATAGAGCGGCGCGCCGCCGGGTGGTTTTCGGGAGGAGGGCTGCGCGGATCCTGCGCAGCTGTTGCGCGGGATAGGCGGGTATCTCCACCCGGCCCTCAGCAGCAGCGCGCAATGCCTTTATTGCGAGGGCAAGACAGGCCTATACGGCCTGTCCGGTTATTTCCAGAGTTTGTTTATCCCCTCGCGACCCCAATCACCGCGACGCAGTCGCCGGATTTGATCAGGCCGGGGAAATGGCGGCTGATCAGCAGACCCGCGCGGCGGGCGCGGTATTCCACCGGCGGCTGGCCGGTGCGGTCCAGCGGCCAGACGCGGGCCAGCAGATCGCCCTTGGCAACAGGGGCGCCCAGATCGGCCATGATCTCAAACAGCCCGTCGCCTTCGCTGAACAGAAAGCAGTCATCATCCGGCATGGTCAGGTTGACAGTCTCCTCCAGCTGCATCTCGCCCTGCAAAATGCCCGCATGGATCAGCACATTGCGAAGCCCCTTTTTGGCAATCGCATTGCTGCGCGCGGATGAAGACCCGCCGCCGCCGAGTTCCGTGGTGACCAGAACCTTGCCCATCTCCTCAACCGCGGTGTCGTACATGCCCGCGCTGTCGATCTCCAAGAGCTCCACCGAATAAGGAGCGTTGAACGCCTTCATCGCGGCAAAGCACGCCTCCTGCACTGCCTTGTCGTCCAGGATATGGGCGGCGGCAAAGGGCACGAAGTCCAGCGTCTTGCCGCCGGAATGGAAATCCACTGCCAGATCCGCCATCGGCAGCAATGTGCGCTGGAAGTAGTCGGCGATTTTTTCCGTCACGGTGCCGTCAGGGCGGCCCGGGAACGCGCGGTTCATATTGCCCTTGTCGATGGGCGAGGTGCGGGTGCCTGCGCGGAACGCCGGGTAGTTGAAGGCCGGCACGATGATCAGCCGGCCGGTGATGTCCTCAGCCTTGGTGGTTGCCGCCAGCTCATGCAGGGCAATCGGGCCTTCGTATTCGTCCCCGTGGTTGGCGCCGGTCAGCAGCGCCGTCGGCCCCTCGCCGTTCCTGATCACCGTCAGCGGGATCATCACCGACCCCCAGGCCGAGTCATCGCGGCTGTAGGGCAGTTTCAGGAAGCCGTGATGCACCCCGTCCCGGTTCAGCGGGATGGTGGGAGAGATTGGATTTACCTTCATGGCTCAGTCCTTCACCAGCATCTTGCGCGGCACATCGGACAGGCATTCCGGCCCGTCTGCGCCGATGCGGATGCTTTCGGTGATCTCGAACCCCCAGTCCTCCATCCAGAGGCCGGTCATGAAGTGGAAGGTCATGTTCTCCTGCAGCACCGTGACGTCGCCGGGGCGCAGCGACATGGTGCGCTCGCCCCAGTCCGGCGGGTAGCTGACGCCGATCGGATAGCCGGTGCGGTTGTCCTTCTCGATGCCGTATGTTTTCAGCACCTTGAAAAACGCCTTGGCGATATCCTCACAGGTGTTCCCGGCCCTGGCCATCTCCAGCCCGGCCTCCATGCCCTCGAGCACTGCCTTTTCCGCGTCCAGGAAGGTCTGCGTCGGCTTGCCCAGGAACACGGTGCGCGACAGCGGGCAGTGGTAGCGGTGCACGACACCGGCGATTTCAAAGAAGGTGCCTTCGCCGGATTTCATCGGCAGATCATCCCAGGTCAAATGCGGCGCGGCGGCATCCGGCCCGGACGGCAGCAGCGGCACAATCGCCGGGTAGTCGCCGCCAAAGCCCAATTCCGCATCATAACGCAAGGCAGCGTCATAGATATCCGCCACCAGATCGCATTTGCGCATCCCTGGCTCGACCTTCTCGAAAATCCGCTGGTGCATCCGCCCGACGATCTGGCCGGCCTGGCGCATGTATTCCAGCTCCGTCTCCGACTTCACTGCCCGCTGCCAGCTGACCAGCGCATTGGCATCGCTGAACCGCGCGTTGGGCAGATGCTTTTGCAGCGACGCATAGGCCGCCGCGGTAAAGTAATAATTGTCCATCTCGACGCCGATCACGCCGCCGTCCAGCCCGCGGTCCGTGAGCTGCGCCGACAGGTAGTCCATCGGGTGGCGTTCGGTCGACTGCACGTAATGGTCCGGGTAGCCGATGATATTGGCGGGATCCATGTAGCAGGTGCGCAGCGCGCCGTTTGCATCCTGTCCGCGCCCGTACCACAGCGGTTCGCCCTCCAGCGTCAGCACGACGCATTGATGCACATAGAAGGACCAGCCGTCGTAGCCGGTCAGCCAGTTCATGTTCGAGGGATCAGTGACGATCAGCAGGTCAAGCCCGCGGCGGGACATTTCGGCCCGCGTCTTGCCGAGGCGCGCCTGATATTCAGCACGGGAGAAATACAGCGTGGGGTCTGCCATTGCGCGGCTCCTGGTTGCTCAGCTGGTAAATGTGGCGCCGGCCCCGGCCGCAGCAGAAGGGCGGGCGTGATTCCCCCGGCTGCCTGCAGCGGACTCACCGGTTCCGGCACAGGCCCGGGGTCTTTCGGCCAGCCTTGTGAGGACTTGTCCTGCGAGTCAATTATTTTATTGTCACGCGACAATCAGAAGGCCAGTGAAGCGGCCCCTTCCGGCGGCTGGCGCAGCATTCCGGCCAGCAGTTCCAGCGCCTGCCGGAAGCGGGCCGGATCCTGCACGCTGCCCAGCGAGACCCGCACCGCGTTCTGCGGCGGCACCCGCGGCGCTAGGAACGGGGTGTCCGGCGCCACCGAGACCTGCAGCCGCCGCGCATAGGCCGCAAAGCCCTCGCTGGTCCAGCCGTTCTGCAGCGGCAGCCACAGGTGCAGCGCTGCCGGGTGGCCCTGCCATCCGCAGCCCTGCAGCATCTCTGCAGCGACGGCATGGCGTTCCGCCAGGGCGCGGCGCTGCCAGCGGGCGAGTTCCAGCGCGGTGCCGTCCTGCACCCAGCGGCTGGCCAGCTCCCCCATCAGCGGTGTCGCCATCCAGCTGAACACCACGATCCGTGTGGTGAGCGCGGGCAGCAGATGCTCCGGCGCTGCCAGATACCCCGCCCGCAGCCCCGGCAGGGTGCATTTGGTGAAAGTGGTGAGATAGACCGTGCGTTCCGGCGCCAGCGCGGCCACCGGGACCGGGCGGTCTGCGGCCACCGGCCCCAAGGCGTCGTTTTCGATGATCAGAAGGTCATGGCGGCGGGCCACCTCCACCAGCGCCCGGCGCCGCTCTTCCGGCATCATGCTGGCGGTGGCATTGGCCAGAGAGGGCAGCAAAAACAGCAGCTTGGGGCTGTGCTTGCGGCAGTATTCGTCCAGCGCATCCGGCAGCATGCCGCCGCCGTCCGTTTCCAGCCCGGCCAGCGTCAGGCCCAGGCTGGCACAGGCGGGGATCAGCAGGTGATGGGTGATCTTCTCCGCCACTACCGTGTCTCCGGGGCGGGCCAGCGCGGTCAGTGCCGCCGACAGCCCGTGGCTGACGCCGTTGGTCATCAGGATGCGTTCCGCCGGCACTTCCAGCCCGCAGGCCCTGAGCCATGCGGCGCCCGCCTCGCGGTGCGGCTGATGGCCCGCATTGGGCCGGGTCGAGAGGTAGCAGGCGGGATCCAGCCCCTCCGGCAGCTGCCGCAGCGCCTGCTGGAACCGCTCAGCGTGCAGCGGTGCGAACAGCGGCCTGGAGATCGACAGATCATAGCCGCTGCCGGTCTCCGGCTGCAGCCGGTAGGGCGGGCTGCTGCCTGCTTCAGCCCCGGTCACGAAACTGCCGCGCCCGACCTGGCCGTCAATCAGGCGCTGCCGCCGGAGGCTGTCATAGGCCTTGCTGACCGTATGCACGCTGAGACCCAGCTCCTGGGCCATCCGCCGGTGGGTCGGCAGCTGCGCGCCCGTTGCCAGGCGGCCGTCGGAGATCGCCCTGGCCAGGGCCTGTGCCAGGCTGGCATGCAGCGGCGGTGTGAGGGTTTCGGGATCGGGATACCAGATTGTCATGCGTCAATCCTACCGGGACGCACCGGGAAAGCCCAGCCTTTCTCCGCCCGGCGGCAGGGGGCCCTCAGGCGGGATAGCGCCCCAGTTTAACTAACTTCAAGGCAACTCGCCGGCGCGCCTTTAACCCAATGTTTGCTGCCCTTTGGCAAGGATTGTGGCGAAAATGCGGCGGCTTTGCCGCAATTGCCCGAATGGGGCCGTGAACATTCCCCATTCCGCCGGCAGCTTAGAGGTCCGCCCGCGCCCTTCCGGCCGGGGACCAGGCAGCCAGGAGGAACAGACGCCGTGCCGCACGACCCGACTTCCGCCGATCCGGCACAAACCTGCGAACTGCCCTGCGGTTTCAAGCTGTTGCAGGGCCAGTACCAGATTGAGCGCCCGCTGATCAGCGGCGGTTTCGGCATCACCTATCTGGCCCGCGACAGCCTGGAACGGCGGGTGGTGATCAAGGAATGCTTTCCGGCGGGTATTTGCCGCCGCAACGGCGCCGAGGTGGAGCCGGCGGCGCAGGAACATGCCAAGTCCTGCCGCAACGTGCTGCGCGCCTTCCTGCGCGAGGCGCATCTGCTGGCCCGCGCCGAACACCCGGGCATCGTCGGCGTGCATCAGGTCTTCAAGGAAAACCAGACCGCTTATATCGCGATGGAGTTCATCGACGGGCTGGATCTGCTGACCGTGCGCGAGGAACAGCCCGAGCGGCTGACCGCACCAGTGCTGCGGCAGATCCTGACCCAGGCGCTGGAGGCGCTTGGCTGCCTGCACGGGCTGGGCATCCTGCACCGTGACATCTCTCCCGACAACCTGCTGCTGGGCCAGGACGGCACCCTGACCCTGATCGACTTCGGCGCGGCGGCCGGAAGCACGCCCAAGGACGACACGGCGCTGCCGATGCTGCTGGCGGTCAAGGACGGCTACTCGGCGCATGAGCTTTACAAGCCCGATCTGCCTCAGCGCCCGGCCTGCGACATCTACGCGCTTGGCGCCACCTTCTATTACCTGATCACCGGCGCACCGCCTCCGGGCAGCCAGCAGCGGCTGAACGCGGTGATGGCCGGCAACCCGGACCCCTGCCCGCCGCTGCTGGGCGGGCCCTGGGCGGCGGACCCTGCGCTTTTGGCCACTGTTGATCAGGCAATGTCGGTGCCGCCCGCCGAACGGTTTCAGTCAGCCCGCGCCTGGGCAGAGATGCTGGCAGAGTATGAGACCGAAGAGATGGGGCCTACCGCTGCTGCGGCAGAGACAGCACTGGACCCCGTTGATAACGGCGAGCTGGACGCAACCATCGCCGATCTGGTCGCTTCGACCAATTCCAGCCTGACCCCGGGCCAGCCGCGCATTGCCCGGGCGGAGGCTGCACCCGAACCGGCACCGCAGGAACCCCGCCAGATGGTCAACCTGTTCGGCGAGCCGGTCAGCGACTTGGAAGCCTGGCTGGCGGAAGAGGACTCCCGCAACCGGCGCAGCAGGAAAGCCCCGGCCGCCGGACAGCCCGCCGTGGCTGCGGCAGGCAGCAGCGCCAGTGCCGGCAAACCAACATTCGCAGGCCGCCTGCGCAAGATTTTCGGGTTCCAGAACGGCACCCCGGCAACCGTTAAGAACTGAAGGAAACCGCAATGAAGTTCATCAAGGATATCATCGGCGAAAAGCGGGAACGGGTGCGGGCAGAAGCTGCCGCCGCCCCCGCCGCCGAACCGGTGCAGCCGCCGGCACGGGACCCGTTTGACAGCCTCGCCGCCGCGCCCGAAGCAGAGGCCGGCACCGCCGGTGCGCCCTTCAGCCTGGAGCGCGGCTTCCAGCTCGATCCTGAACCGGACGCCGCTGACGACGGCTGTATTCTGCC
The DNA here is from genome assembly GCF_025144465.1 of Leisingera sp. S132. NCBI lineage: Bacteria > Pseudomonadati > Pseudomonadota > Alphaproteobacteria > Rhodobacterales > Roseobacteraceae > Leisingera > Leisingera sp. S132. Next base: position 12,899 of record NZ_CP083557.1, on the reverse strand, counting down.
GGAGGATTTCCTAGAGGAAGATGAGCCGGAAGAAGACAGCGCGGAAACCTGCCTCGACAGCCTCGGCAGCGAAGCGCCGGAAGAGGATGCCATCGCCGCCTTCTTTGCCCGCGAACAGACGCAGGAGGCCGTCGCGAAGCCGCAACCCTCAGCGGCAGCCCCGGAGTATGCAGAAGCCGAGGACCCATTTACGGCGGAGGACGCAGAGCCGGAGGCCTATGCCACTGAAGACTATGCAGCCGAAGAAGATGAGGATGCGCGGGAAATGCTGGGGCAAGAGCCAGATTTCGGTCGGTTGCAGCAGCCGGAGGCCGTGGCAGAACAGCCTGAAAGCTACCGGGTCTTCCACCGCAAGCCTGCGGCGGCACCGCAGATGGCGCCGCAAGCTGATGTGCAGCCTGACCCGCAGCCAGATCCCAAGGCGGATCTTCCTGCTGAACCGCGGCCTGATGCCTGGCCCGAACCCGCGCCGCAGATGGCCGCCCCGGCGCCCCAGCCGCAGCCGGAGGCGCCTGCCGCCGCTCCCATTGACGTGCCTGCACCCTCGATGGGCCGCGGCGCCAGCCGTGCCGGCCGCGTCAAGACCCGGCTGCTTGGCTTCAGCCCGGCACAGGCGCCCGGCAGCGATCCGTTTTCACGCGGCGGTGAAACCGCCGCGCCTGGCTACACCCAGTTCCCGGTCGGCTGGCTGGCGGTGGTGCAGGGCCCGGGCCGCGGTGCTGCCTTTACCCTGTTCAGCGGTGTGACGGTCATTGGCCGCGGCGAGGATCAGACCGTGCGGCTCGACTTTGGCGACAACAGCATCTCGCGCGACAACCACGCCGCCATCGCTTATGATCCGGAGCAAAAGGCGTTTTACATCGGCCACGGCGGCAAGGCGAACCTGTTGCGCCGCAACGGCCGGCCGGTGCTCAGCACTGAAGAGCTGGCGTCGGGCGACGAGATCCGCATCGGCGAAACCACCCTGCGGTTCGTGCCGCTCTGCGGTGCTTCTTTCGGCTGGGACCAGCCGCAGCAGGACGACAGCGCCCATGCTGCATTCCGCTGAACTTGAGTATGACGCCGCGACGGCCATCAGCCAGGGCCGCCGCGAGCGTCAGGAGGATGCCGTCGCCGCCGATTTCATGGCTGGCGCCGGTGCCGGTTTTGCGGTGCTGGCCGATGGCATGGGCGGCCACGCCGCTGGCGATGTCGCGGCCAGGATCGTGGTGACAGAGGTGTTTGCCGAGCTGAAGCTGCGCACCGGCGAGCCGGAACTGCTGGAACCTGCCATCGGCGCGGTGCTGCACAATGCGGCGGATGGCGCCAACGCCTGCCTTGGCGAATATGCCAGCCATCAGCCGCAGGTGCAGGAACAGGGCATGGGGGCCACCTTGCTGGCGCCAGTGCTGTTCCGTGACCGGCTTTACTGGATTTCGGTCGGCGACTCGCCGCTGTACCTGTTCCGCGACGGGGCGCTGATCCGTCTCAACGCCGATCATTCGATGGCGGCAGAGCTGGAGAAGCTGGTCGCCCGCGGCCGCATGGACCCGGCCGAGGCTGCCGCCCACCCCGACCGCCACTGCGTGACCTCGGTGCTGACCGGCGGCGGCATTCCGCAGATCGACTGCCGCAGCGCCCCGGTGCGCCTGCAGCATGGCGATATCGTGCTGGCCGCCAGCGACGGGCTCCTGTTCCTGGCCGAGGAGGAGATTGCCGAAGTGCTGGCTGCTGAATGCCACAGCCCCAGCGCCCGGATCGGCGCCGCACTGATGCGGCGGCTGGAGGCGCTGGACGCGCCGGAACAGGACAACGCCGCCTTTTGCGTGATCAAGCCGTTCGACCCGCAGGCGCCGCAGCCCGCCGCGGCAGAAACAGCGGCGCCGCCAGCGCCGGAGCAGCAGCCGCCAGACCCCGCCCCCGCCGCCACCCGCCAGCGCGCAGGCCGCCGGGTTGTCACCTTCATGGCCGCATCCTCCTGGCGCGACGCGCCGGAGGCGGGCCGCAGCAAGACGGATGCATCCGCGTGAGCCTTCCCCAGAGAGATATAAGCCCGCTGGCAGGCCAGCTGGAACAGACCCTCAGCGCCGGGCGCCTCCCGTCCGAGGTTTCAGGCTGGGGCAGCCAGCTGCTGCAGCGCCTGCGCCAACCGGTGCAGGTGGCGGTTGCCGGCAGCCCCGGCAGCGGCAAATCCGCCCTCATCGACATGCTGCTGGGCCGGGTTGTGATTGGCCGCAACGGCGGCGGCCTTCTGGTTGATATCTGCCATGGCGCCCAGGAGATGGCGGAGGTCGAGACCGCCGCGGGCGAGCACCTGCAAATCCCGGGCCTGCTGGCACAGATGGAGCTGCCGCAGGACGCCCGCCGGGTGCGCCAGATCCTGCCCGACCCGCGCCTGCGCTGGCACAGCTACCGCGAACTGCCGCTGGCAGGCCCGCTGGCAGCGCAGCAGGAGATGCTGCAGCAGGCCGCCGCCAGCGCCGACATCATTCTGTGGTGCAGCCAGGAGTTCGCCGCAGAGGAACAGGCGCTCTGGGCTGCGGTGCCGGACAGCACCAAGGATCACAGCTTCCTTGTTCTCACCATGGCCGACCGCCAGGTGATGCGCGGCACCCTGCCTGCGCTGATCGAAACCCTGGAACCGGTGGCGGCGGAGGAGTTTCTGGGCGTCTACCCGGTGGCGGCGATCCAGGGGCTGACCGCCCGCGCGGCAGAGGCGCCGCAAGACGGGCTGTGGCGCTCCAGCGGCGGCAAGCAGCTGGCCGAGGACGTGCAGCGCCAGGTCGATCTGGGCCGCGCCTCCGACGTTGATCAGGCTGAACTGCTGATCCGCCAGTTTGGCGGCACCCTGCCGGCTGAAGCCGCTGCCGCGGCTGCCGCAGCCCCTGCAACGGCCCCTGCAACGGTCCCCGCAACGGTCCCTGTTTCCGCGATTGCCTCTGCCCCGCAGGCTGCCAGCCTGGCGGCGGCGCTGGACCAGCTGCAATCCGGCGCCGAGGCCATGCTGGCGGAGGCTGAGGCGGCTGGCGGGCCACAGGCCGCCCCGGTGCTGGCGCAATGCATGGAGATGATCCGCAACCTGTCGCAATCGCTTGATGAAATGCCTGCCAGCGCCGCGGTGGAAGCTGCGCGCGAGGCCGCGCAGGACGGTGAGGAGATGCTGATGCTGTGCCAGCTGGAACAGGATGAGGACGCAGCCGTCGATGCGGTAACCCTGCTGATCCAGCTGAAAAAGGAACTGATGGAAGAGCCGCCCGGATAGACGCGCGCCGCACCAAGGCCCGCAAGCCGGACAGCAGAACAAGACGCCGAAGCAGATATCAAACAGGCCCCGCCATGAACATGGAACACCAGATCGAGAGCGCTACCGACATCCGCGCCTCCGCCCGCCCCACCAACCTCAGCGCCGGGCTGGAACCGCTGGCGGACTTTGCCCGCAAGGCGCGGCGGCTGGAGGGTGCCCTGGCGGCCCTCCAGGAGGTCTCGGGCGAGCGGGTGCAGCGCAGCCTCGCCCGGCTGCAGGAGGAACTGGGCACGTTTGAACCCTCCGTCACCCTGCTGGGGCAGGTGAAATCCGGCAAGACCTCTCTGGTCAATGCGATGGCAGGCTGGGCCGACCTTCTGCCCTCGGACGTGAACCCCTGGACCTCGGTTGTGACCTCGCTGCATCTGGAGCCCGGTGAAACCCGCACCGAGAACAAGGCCTGCTTCCAATTCATGACCGAAGAGGAATGGGACCGGCTGACCACCAAGGGCGGCCGTATCGGCGAAATGGCGGGCCGCGCAGGCGCCGACAGCGAACTGCAGAAAATCCGCACCCAGATCGAGGAAATGCGCGACCGCTCCCGCCAGCGCCTTGGCCGCAAGTTCGAACTCCTGATGGGGCAGAAGCACGACTATGGTTACTTCGACAAGAACCTGATCGAACGCTACATCTGCCTTGGCGATGACTTCGACGACGAGGATTTGGGCGCGGTAGACGAACAGGGCCGCTTTGCCGACATCACCCGCGCCGCCGATCTCTACCTCAATTGCCGCTCGGTGCCGCACCGGCTCTGCCTGCGCGACACGCCGGGTGTCAACGACACCTTCATGATGCGCGAGCAGATCACTATCCAGGCGATCCGCGACAGCCGCATCTGTGTGGTGGTGCTGTCGGCGGGCCAGGCACTGACCTCGGTCGACATGGGTCTGATCAGGATGATTTCCAATCTCAAGTCGCGTGAGGTGGTGATTTTCGTCAACCGCATCGACGAGCTGGCCGATCCGGCAAACCAGATCGCCGAGATTGAAGCCAGCATCCGCCAGACCCTGGAGACCCACCACGGGCCGCAGGAGGCGGAAATCATCTTTGGCAGCGCCTACTGGGCCAACAAGGTGCTGACCGGCGGGATGGAGGATATGGACCCCCCCAGCTCTGCCGCGCTCCTGAATTGGGCCGAGGCCTCGGTCAACGCCTCCCACGCCAAGGCAACACCGCAGAACATGGTGTGGGAACTCTCGGGCCTCCCGGCCTTGAACCGCGCCGTCAGCGAACGGATCGTCGCCGACCTTGGCACACCGCTGTTGCAGCGCATCGCGGCCACCGCCACCACCGCCGCCACCGGCCAGCAGGCCGCTAATGCAATCCTGGTGCAGGGCGAGGGCAGCACCGGCGGCGCCAATATGCACGATGTGCGCACCGCTTTCGAGAACATCTGCCAGACTCAAATGGCGGCGCTGGAAGCAGAGGCGGGCCAGGTGCTTGACAGCTTCCGCGAGCGCGCCGATCGGGCCCATGCCACGTTTACAGACCGCGCCACCCACGCGCTGATCGACCATCTCGAGAAATGGGGCGAGGACTGCCACTGGGAATACGACCCGGCCGGGCTGCGGATGCTCTTGCGCTCTGCCTACTCGGTGATGGCAAGCCGTCTGCAATCTGCCGCGCAGGCGCGGTACGAGGCTGCGGTGCAGGATGTGGCGGAGCTGCTGTATGACGGGTTCGGCCCGGCAGTGGAGGGCATCCAGCTGGCAGTGCCCGAGGTGCCGCAGCCTGCCTCCCCGGTGGCTCTGGCACAGTCCATCGCACTGGATTTCAACGACAGCTGGTGGGCCTCCTGGTGGCGCCGCACCCGCGGCTACAAGGCATTTGCCAAACAGTTCCGCAAGCTGATCGCAGGCGAGACCGAGGATTTCATGACCCAGCTCAAGACGGTGCAGACAGCGGACGCCCGCGCCGCCATCCTTGCCCGGCTGCAGGGTTTCTTCGACGACCAGCGTGACATCCTGCTGGAGATTTCCGCCTGCCGCCGCGGCGGTGGCGACATGCAGGCACTGTTCGCCGGCGACGCGGCCGGGCAGCGCCAGACACAAACAGATACTGCATTAGAAACACTCAGGAGTTTCACAGCATGACCTATCAGACTGTCCAGCACGCCCCGGCCTCCGCCGCGCTCTCTCCGGCGGCCGCCCCGGCCCGCAAGCCGCGGCTGGCGCTGATGGGCGAATTCAGCGCCGGCAAGAGCACTCTCACCAACCTTCTGGTGGGCCAGCAGCCGCTGCCGACCCGCGTCACCGCCACCCGCCTGCCGCCGGTCTGGATTTCCCACGGGGCCGAGGCCGCCCGCCTGACCGGCACCGACGGCAGCGAGACTCCGGTGCGGCTGGAGGATCTGGACGATGTGCCGCTGGAAACCACCGCGCTGATCCGCCTGACCCTGCCGGCCGAGGCGCTGGAGCTTTGCGATCTGATTGACATGCCCGGGATATCCGACCCGAACATGCCGGCCAGCGTCTGGCAGAACCTGCTGCCGGAGGTGGACAGCGTGATCTGGTGCACCCATGCCACCCAGGCCTGGCGCCAGTCCGAGGCCGCCGCCTGGGAGGAGATCTCCGCCCGGCTCGACGCCCCCAGCACCCTGCTGATCACCCATTTCGACAAGCTCAAGACCCCGCGCGACCGCGACCGGGTGCTGCGGCGGGTGCAAAAGGAAACCGGCGGCGGTTTCAACGCTGTGTTCCCGCTGTCGCTCAGCCAGGCGCTGGCCGCGGGCGAGGACATGGAGGCCTGGAAGACCAGCGGCGCCGATGGATTTATCGAATACCTGGTGGATCTGCTCTTGAACTGGTCCCAGCCGGACCGCCCCCGCCCGCCGCTCCAGCCTGCCGCCGCAACCCAGGCGCTGCAGCCCGAACAGCAGCTGCGGGCAGATGTTCTGGATATCGGCGGACTGCGCGACAGCGGAGCGCAGATGGATCCCCAGCCGCAGCTGCAGGCTGCCGCCGCCGGTGGCGGCGGGCCCCGGGTAATGCCGCGCCGCGTCCCGGCCCCGTCCCGCCGCAGCCAGCGTCCTGAAACCCCTTCCGACGGAGACTGAGACCGCCATGCTGCCAGCACACGCGCCTTGTAATCGTCCTGCCGGCTGCGGAGGCTGCCCATGACCCTGGCCCGCCAGCTCGACGCCCTGCGCCAGTTTGAGCCCGGCTGCCGCCTGGCTGCCTTTGGCGATCTTGGCGCCAGCATCGTGCTGCGCAGCAGCAGCGGCAGCGGCCATCCGCAGGAATACCTCGATGATCTCTGCCAGCAGGCCCGCCGCGGCTTTCTGGCGCTGGATGCAGCGGTTCAGGCCGGCGGTGCGGCTGCGGCGCCGGCGGATGACGTGCTGCTGCTCGCCCCCGGCGAGGCGCGGCTGTTCCTGCGTGCCACGGACGGCTCGGGCGATGCGGTGCTCTGTGTCTGCGAAGATGCGGATGCCGCGGCCCGGCTGGCCGCCCCGGCCCGGCAGCTGCTGGCCTGTCAAGACGGGGGGGCGTGATGGCAAAACCTGCGCAGCAGATCCCGCAGGCCGGACCCGGCACCGCCTCTGCCCTGCAGCAGGCGCTGGTCCGGCTGGCCCAGCCCGCCCGCGCCGCGCCATCGGGCACCGGCGCCAGCCTGACCGCTGCAGTGCTGCGCGAAATCCGCGAGACCGTGCTGCCGCGCGAAATCACCCTGTGCGTCAGCGGCCGCGCCGCCGCCACCCTCACCGTGGCGCAGCGCCGGATTGCGGGCCTCAGCCTCCCGGACAGCGCGGATCCCTCCTCCGCCGCTGAAGATCCGGAGGCCGCCGCCCAGCTTTTTGCTGCCCGCCTGCTCGTGCTGCAGGCGGGCAGCAAAAGCGGAGAATTCAGCTTCCGCCGCCGCCCCTGCCCTGCGCCGCAGGGTGCCGGCACCTGCTCTGCCGGAGCCCTGGCCGCCGCCCTCGCGGCGGCCAGCGGCGGCCGCCTGGACCAGTTCCGCGCCCGGGCGCTGCCGCAGGCCGCGGCCTGGCTGCATTGCCCGGCGGGCAGCACCCAGATGCGCGGCGGCGGGCCGGAAGCGCTGCTCACCCGGCTGGATGCCGTGCGCCAGACGCTTGCCTCCAAGGCGTCCCGCCCTGCCTCGGCCCGGATGCCGGTGCCGAAACCGGACTGCCTGCTGCTGCCGGTCTCGCCGCAGCTGCATATCCTTGCCGCCTCCGACGGCGGCGCCCTGCTGCTGCTGGCCCTGCCGCCGGAGGCCGCCCGCACCCAGGCCGGCGCCTGGGCCAGCCTTTACGGCTGATTTCCCGGGCATTGCCTAAAAAACAGGCAAATCTCCTGCCGGGGACCGCGGCACAGCACCTGCGCGATTGCCATCCGCCGCAGGCCGGGCAATACCTTGGGGCAGCCAGCCCGAAGGGATCCGGACAATGACCTCCACAGATTTTGACATCGCCGCTGCCCGCCCCTCGGACCCCGAGGCCACCGCCCTGATCCGCCGCCACCTGGCGCAGATGGCGGCTCAATCGCCGGAGGAAAGCTGCCACGCCATGGATATCAGCGGCCTGGAGGGGCCGGAGGTGCAGTTCTTCCTGCTGCGCCGGGATCGTCAGGCGCTGGCCATGGGGGCGCTCAAGGACCTGGGCCACGGCCGCCGCGAGCTGAAATCGATGCACACCGTTGAAGAGGCCCGCGGCAGCGGCGCAGGCCGCGCGATGCTTGGCTTCCTGCTGGAGCTCGCCCGCCGCGAGCAGGCCGCCGCCATCTACCTGGAGACCGGCTCGACCGAGGATTTCCTGCCTTCGCGCCGGCTCTATGAATCTTTCGGCTTTGTCCCCTGCCCGCCGTTTGCGGACTACGGCGAGGATCCGTGGTCTGTCTTTATGCGCCTGGATCTGCGCACCGCGGCTTGACCCCCGCCCGCAGCCTGTCATAACTGGCGCCAAGCGGTCCCTTAGCTCAACTGGATAGAGTACAAATAAGGGGCAACCGTCTACCATATGTTCATAAGGCGTTGATTCCTAATCAACTGTTACTTGGTAACCTTACCGAGTTTCTACCGTGTGAAGCAGTGTTGACTTGGCTCGCCCTTGTGAACTAAACCTCACACGGAAAAGTGCGGGCCCTTAGCTCAGCTGGATTTAGAGCAGGGAACTTCTAATTCTCAGGTCGGGGGTTCGAGTCCTCCAGGGCTCGCCATATCACCTTTGTATCGGAGCCATCAAGGCACTAGATGTGTTGTGACATGTAAGGCTGACGCAATCTGGGCCTAGAGAGCTCTGTTGGGCAATCTCCGGCGCCAGTTGCAGCGATTGCAGGGAGATTGCCTATGGCTGACGCCTGTCAGGAACCGCTAAGTTCGATAGGGCAGTTAGGCTTCTTTGGGGCAAAACTTTAGGAAAGTCAGCAACACGGGCAGGATGCCGAAAATTTTCAGCACTGAGCAACGTCAGTGAGAGGGCTTATTTCCTCTTCATTCGCAACTATGTAACACTAGGATCTTCCGAAGCGCTTGTTCGAGAAACCCCCTAGAAATCTGGACCTGTCTCCGTTTGCGGCTTGGGGGAGGTTCGATGCTCAAAATACCCAAACTATCGAAGGCCAAGTTCCTTCTTTTCATCGAGTTTGGCTTCAGAAAATCCTGCAATGCATCAAGTTCCTCGGGTAGAAGGGTTGGATTTGCTGGTTCGCCGGCGGGCTCGTCAGCAACCTCTCTATTAACCATTCTCGACGGTTCTGTTGCGCAAATCCCGTGTAGGATTCATCTCATGAATCCAGCGTGGTAGCTGAGATGTATGAGCAGACCTACACCCCCGTCCTACAAGACCAGGAACTGGCCAGCCTACAATGAAGCGCTCAAGCGCCGGGGCTCGCTGACGATCTGGTTCGACCCCGATATGAGCTGGGAGGCCGCGCCGACTGGCAGACGTGGCCGGCAGCAGATCTACAGCGATGCCGCCATCCAGACCTGCCTTTCCATGAAGGTGTTGTTCGGCATGGCGCTCCGGCAGACGACCGGGTTCGTAGAGAGCCTGCTGCGGCTAGTTGGCCTCGACTGGACGGTGCCCGACTTCAGCACCCTGTCCCGGCGCCAGAAGACCCTGGCTGTGAACATTCCGTATCGCGGCTCCAAGGGGCCGCTGCACCTGCTGATCCCCTCTCGTGACATCACTGCGTGATGCACTGCCGGGCAGCGGACAGCACAGGTATCAAGGTCGAGGGCGAAGGCGAGTGGCACGCCCGCAAGCATGGTGGACCCAAACGGCGCGTCTGGCGCAAGATCCATCTTGGGATCGACGAGGAAACACTGGAGGTTCGCGCAGTCGAGGTCACCGGGAGCCACATTGGCGATGCACCGGTTTTACCCGACCTGCTCAACCAGATCCCGGCGGACCAGCAGATCGGCAGTGTCACGGCTGACGGCGCCTACGATACAGGAAAATGCCACGACGCCATTGCTGACCGTGGCGCCCACGCCGTCATCCCGCCACGCAAGAACGCAAAGCCATGGAAGGCCATCACCGCCGGAGCCGTGGCGCGAAACGAGGCCCTGCGCGCGGCGAAATACCTGGGCCGCGCGCTCTGGCGACGATGGAGCGGATACCACCGCCGAAGCCGCGTCGAGACGAAGATGCACTGTGTGAAGTTGCTGGGGCAGCGCCTTATGGCGCGGGACTTTGACCGTCAGGTCGCTGAACTCCAGGTCCGCATCGCCGTCCTGAACGGATACACCGCGCTCGGCAAACCTGTCACGGAAGCTGTGGGATAAGTCCGTCCGGGGAAAGGGGAACCTCGGCCATCACCCGATTTGCGCAACAGAGTCCCCATGGCATTACAAGCACGGCGCTCCGACACCTCAAACACACCCTGATAGTGCCGGACGACCTCGCGGCGGCGGACAGGCTTCACCACTTTTTTTCTCAGCGCGTCCTGCAACATCGTTTTGTCCAGCGTCAGATCAGCGACCAGGCGCTTCAGCTTGCTGTTCTCGTCTTCGAGCTGTTTCAGCCGCCGGATCTCCGACACACCCATCCCCGCATAGACCTTCTTACCGCGATAAAACGTCGCTTCCGCGACCCCCATCTTGCGGCAAATCTCTCCAACCGCCGTCCCGGCTTCCGCTTGCCTCAAAGCAAAGGCAATCTGTTCGTCGCTCAATCGTTTCTTCGGCATCGGTACACTCCCTCTCTTGCCAGAAATGTTCCCAAAAATTCGCATTCACTCCGGACCAGTTTCAGGGGGCAGGACCAACCTGCGCTAGGGGTGAAGCTGCCCAGGCCAGGCAAACAAAGACTCCAGCCAATGCGGCCTCCGCAGTGGCGGGACTTGTCTTCATGTCACACGCAACCAAGTCTTCATACCTGCGGCCTGATGGGAAAGCATGTGACAGTGCAGCAGCCAGTCACCCGGATTGTCTGCGACAAAAGCGATTTCACGGGTTTCCCGCCTGGCCACCAGAAGGGTGTCCTTCAGCGGTCCCAAACCGCCGTCCGGAAGCACCTCTTGGAAATGTGTGCCATGCAAATGCATCGCGTGCGGAAAGGCCGTGTTGTTATGAATAGGCATCCGGATGATTTCACCTCGCTGAGCTGTCGTGATCGGCTCAGCCGGAAGCCCTGCCTCACCATTGAAAGTCCAAATCTGCCCCGCCTCGAACAGCTCTTGCGAACTCAGCAGCTCTCCTTCGTAGCGGCCCTGACGCAAGCCGCTCATTGCGCCGCCCTCCATGGTCAAAGAAATCCTGCGCGCATGCGACAGGCTGCCAAGACGCGTGATTGGATTGTCAGGCAACGGAGCGACCACCCCGCGCGGGGCCTTGGCATGCCGGCCAGCCACTTCAATCTCTTCAAGAAGATAGGCAGTGCCGCGTTCGTGGAGAACCACTTGGACACTCTCGCCTGGAGCGGCCGAAACATCAGCTATAACATCAGCTCTTTCCGCCGGGCCAAGGACCATGAGACCCAGATCCTCAGGTTCTTGCAGCGGCATACCATCACGGGCAGCGATCTTCCCGGTCAGACCAAGCAATGACACCGTCATAATCCTGTCGGTCGCCACATTGACGAAACGCAGCCTGAGACGCTGGTTTTGCTGAACTTCGGAGACCTGCGGTGTCAGCGCAGCATGGATGAAATTGCCCAACCGTCCCGCGTGTGTCCAATCATGAACTGCGCCAAAATCATTGGCAATCTGAGCTTTCTCGCTGAGGCGCCAGTCATCCAGCACAACAACGATATCATGGTCAGTTTCCGGCGCTTCGGCCTCACTTACAACCATCACGCCGTAGAGTCCCCGCGCGACCTGCTCCGTCGACTGATTATGCGAGTGATACCAATATGTTCCCGCATCCTTCAACGGCAATTCATACAGAAAATCATCACCCGGCAAGACGGCATCTTGTGTCATCCCTGGAACCCCGTCCATCGCATTCGGAACTCGCAGACCATGCCAATGCACAGCCGTTGGCTGCGGTAATCTGTTGATTAGACGCGGCTGCAGAAGCTCCCCTTGCCGGGCACGGATCAGCGGGCCAGGAACAGTGCCATCAAACCCCCAGACTTCGGTTTCGGGGTGCTGACCGAACTCAGGCGGCACCAGTTGCATACTGCTTGGTTTGGCCTCCAGGACGAATGGCCCGGTTGCCGCACTATTTGCCTGGGGCAGAATGGCCATGGCACTGGCGCCTGCCAGGAATTGCCGGCGATTGAGGTTCATAGTGTCCTTCCTTTCCATGCTAGGCCTGATTTTCGGCGAGATCTTCACCCCCCGGAATGGTCATCCAGAAGATAGGCCGCCATTGCCTTGCGGTCCTTGACGGTCAGAAAGGCGGTTCCATAGAGAACAACCTCCCCCATCGTTCCGCCAAATGCGTCGCCATCCGGCATCACGCCAGTACGCAGTGCGTAAGCCAGGCTGTCGACGGTCCAGCCGCGTTTCTGAAGAGATAGGTAATCAATGGCCGGAGCCTTGCCGCCTCCCGGCAGGGCATCACTGCCCTTGAAGTGTTCTGTGTCAGTTTTCCGGGCTCCGGCTAAATTGCGCCCGGTGTGACACGCGGCGCAATGCGCGGCCCCCTCAACCAGAAGCCGCCCGCGGTTCCACAATTCACCGTTCCCAGGGACAGGTTCCGTTCTTGGAGGTTCAAGGAACGCCGCGCGCCAGATCTTCAGCCCCCATCTCTGGTTGAACGGAAAAGCCATCTCTTGCTTCCTGGACGGCTGGGCCACAGCCGGAACCGTCTGAAAGGCAGCCCAAAGATCAGCAATGTCCTGATCAGTGAAGTTGCTATAAAACGGGTATGTGAAAGCCGGGTAATAGGGCTGTCCGTCAGGGGCAACACCCTGGCGGACAGCCTGTGCAAATTGTTCAACCGTCCAGCTGCCGAGCCCATGTTCGCTGTCCGATGTGAGGTTGGGCGAGTACAGAGTGCCGAATGGAGTATCGAACTTTACCCCACCCGCCAAAGATGCTCCGCCGCTAGAAAAGTCGGTATGGCAAGCGATACAGCCAGATGCTCTGGCCAAATAGGCTCCCCGGTTCACATCTCCCTCGAGGTTAAGCTCGCCCAGCGGCACGCCGATAGGCCAAGCGACCACTGCGGCCAGGGCTGCCGACGCCGCAACTGCGGTGCCAAGGGCAAAACGTAATATGCGCTTCAT